>CBFHUY010000269.1:0-1010 GCA_965658885.1 Hydrogenovibrio sp. | reverse complement strand
AAGATTGAGTATAATTCTCTAGATTCACAGTTCAGGGTTCGGTCTTCTATATTAGAGTATAATAATAAGATTATGCATTTCTGTTATAGATGGGGTTCTTTTGGGGGATTTTGGGGCTTTTATGCGATCATCTTTTTTATCAAGTCTGTTGGCTTCAAAACGGTTTTTATTCGCCGTTATCCTGTTTTGCAGCGGCGCTTTGGTCACGATTTATAGCGTCTACCAATGGCAAATTGAAAATACTCGTCAACAAGAGTTTCAGTTCTACAAAACCCATTTAAATGATAAATTAGCAGCGCTCATTCGAGGGAAAGCAGAAATAACCCAAGCCATTGCGGTTTCCATCACCACTTTGCCCGTTTTGAAGCAAGCCCTCCAAAATCGGGATATTCCCATTCAACCCATCTTGGCAGCCTATAGTCAACGCCTTAAAGAACAGACGCCCTATAAAGAAGTGTGGATTCAACTGGTTGATGCAAACGGCATTAGCTTAGCAAGAAGCTGGACTCAACGAAAAAATGATGATTTAAGTCAAATTCGTCAGGATATTGCTTCTTTGCTCCAGCAACCGCGCTATATCAATAATTTCAGTGTGGGTAAGTTTGCTTTGACCTTTAAATCATTGGTGCCGCTTTATGATGATCGCGCGCAATTGATGGGGATATTAGAGGTGATCTCCCATGTGAATTCGATTGACAGAATGTTAGCGGAAACAAATGGGGTGCATTCGGTGGTATTGGTGAATCGAGATTATCGAGCCCAGTTAACGCGCTCTAAGACGGGCAAATTTATCGGGGATTATTACGTTGCTAATGATGCCGCTTCAGATACAGATATGGCTTTGATTAATCGGTTAGGGGTTGAAACACTATTTGAGGACAGTCAATATCGAGTCTTTGATGGTCAACTGCTAATCAGTCATCCTATAGCCGATCTGCAAGGTCAAAGAATGGCAAATTGGGTCAGTTTCTTGCCTCTATCCGACTTTCAATTTGTCAACCTACAGCAAA
>CBFHUY010000268.1:0-1030 GCA_965658885.1 Hydrogenovibrio sp. | reverse complement strand
AATTGGGTTCGTCAAAATGTCGGCGTGAGTGTCATGAATGGCGGTGTAAAAGCAGCTTTTACGACCCGTATGGCACGCTGGGCCAGTTTGATCCACCAATAATAAAATCGCATCGCCATCGCAATCAAAACGTAATTCTTTTAATTGTTGGATCTGTCCTGATTCTTCGCCCTTGCGCCAATACGCCTGGCGTGATCGTGACCAATAGCAGACACGCTGAGTTTGGAGTGTTTCTAATAAGGCTTGACGATCCATCCAGGCCATCATCAACACCTCTAAAGAATCATGCTGTTGGGCAATCGCAGGGATCAGTCCTTGATCATCAAAACGAACTTTTTCCAGCAGTTGGGACCAGTCAAACTGATCTCCCTGCTGTGCTTTTTCAAGTTGTTTAAAGGTTAATGTATCCGACATAGCGTTTCTCGAGCGTGATTTAGCTTTTTCGCTTGGCTGCCGCAAAGGCTTGCGCAAAAGGGTTGTTAGAAATGGTCTCTTTTGCGACAGGCGCTTTTTTGACCGAAACTTGTGACTTACGGCCTTTTTCAAGCATGGCTTGAAATAAATCGACGGTTGCACGGGCATCCGCTAGGGCATCATGGGCATCCCCAGGAAAGGGCTTGCCCAGTACTTTTTCATAGGCGTCGGTTAATTTTGGCGTTTTATAAAACCAATACATTTTTTCAGACTGCCAACGAAGCGCGCCCACCAAGTCTTTGGCGAGTTCGGCGGCATCTAGCCAATCGTTATAATCAAGATTGAACGGTAATAATTTCTTCTCGGCGCTCTTTTGTAAATACGCAAAATCCGATTCCGTACTGTAGGCCAAAACAATATCGGCTTCGGCTAGGACGTCATGGATTTGCGGCCAAGCTTCCGTCAAGAAGGGGGCATCTTTAACCATTTCCGTGCAGATATTATGTTTGTCGTTTTCTGGAATGTCATACCCTGGATTGATTAACTGATTCAGCAGTGATTTGCCTTCTAGGTCGCAAACGGACACTTGGATAATATCTGCTGAGTCTTTGGTACA
>CBFHUY010000267.1:0-1033 GCA_965658885.1 Hydrogenovibrio sp. | reverse complement strand
AACGCAATTGAATCAACGGCATATTCCTTACCGATACCACCAAAATCCAAGCGCATTCCTTCAGGTAGGAATAACTTATCGCCATCTAGCTTAACTTTTTGCCAGCCTACATACGGTGCTTGTTTTTTGAGTTGATTACGGGTTGGAGGAGGCGTTTGACCATCAAAGCGCCATAAAGAAAGGAAGCCGCCAATGGTGACGTCAATTAACCCATCGGTTAATTGCCAACACTGGTCAGCAAACTCTAATAAAGAAGCGGTTTCTTCATCAACAGTCTGCCAATTACCGGCTTGTTGGTTGATTTGACTTAAAACACTGTTTGGATCAAAACGACTGTATTTCTGTTCAATTCGCCAAGCTTCTTTTGCCGCCCAAACCAAAGCGGCTTCCGCAGAATTTTGGTCTGTTTCTAACCAAACTTCACACGGACTCCGCATGGCTTCGAATTGAATCAACCACAACCCAGGGGATTTTTGAGTAATCGTCCATGAGCGTTGTGGTTCAGCCATATTAGAACTTACTCTTCAATCCAAAAGTGTAGGTCCACATATCAATGGTTGGGAACATATCTTGCGTACGTTGATCGCCAATCGCTTCCGCAGGCGAACTATCACCCGATTGAGTAATATTTTCCAAACTAAACGACAAGGTCAAGTCATGAGAAAGCTTGTAACTTGCCATCGCTCCCAAGGTTAAGGTTGTCATATCCGCTAAACGATAATCTGCTGAAGCATACTTCGGCAAGGCTTCACCTTGCGTTAAGCTTAAGCGATAGAAGTTAGCTTGAGTCTGGGCACTATAACGGAAATGCGGACGAATGGTCAGCTTTTCACCTGCTGTAAAATAGTATTTAACATCAAAGGTGTGCGCCGTGACATCCCAGTCATCCCAGAAATAGCGGTAGTCAACATGTAATGAATCAGCACCAAATGCAGTCACTACCGTTCCTTTTAACGTTTGTTTAAAACGTGTATCAGGACGGGCTTCTGCAACATAATCCTGAGCAAAACCAGTCGTACCATCAATGACACTG
>CBFHUY010000266.1:0-1054 GCA_965658885.1 Hydrogenovibrio sp. | reverse complement strand
TTTGACTTTAATGAATCTGCCCTATAATAGTCGCTTGACTTTAAATCGGTGCGAGCAAGTAATAGATGGCAAAACAAATACAACTGGGTGAACATCAACTGACGATTGTCAAAACCAGTCGGCGCGGGTCGATTGCGTTGAAGGTCTCACCGGATGGCGCGAGCTTGAGGGTGCCTAAGCAGTTTTCTGATCAGACCATTGCCGAATTGGTGGCTTCGGAAGCCGAATGGTTGTTATCGAGTATCGAAAAGCAACAGGCACAATTGCCTGACAAGGTGACACGGGAATCCGGTGGCACAGTGCCGTTATTCGGTGAGCCGATGCGCTATATTGAGGATATCACCACGCCCGTACGAAGTTTACAAGTACGGTTTGAGGATGGGCAGGTGTGTGCTTTTTTAAAGACGACACGTCAGTTGAAGTCGCCACAAACCGCGCTCCAAAAAAAATGGGTGGCGTTTTATAGTCAACAATTAGCGGATTACCTCATACCGAGACTGGCGGTTTTAGCAGCCGAAATCGGCGTGACGCCTGCTGATGTGAGTATTCGTAATTATCGGTCTCGGTGGGGCAGTTGTTACAGCGATGGTCGGCTTCAATTTAATTGGCGTTTGGCAATGGCCCCTAAGCCGGTGATCGATTATGTGATACAGCACGAATTGTGTCACCTGATTCACCCAAATCACTCCCCGGCATTTTGGCAACTGGTTCAGCAGCATTGTCCCGACTTGGCCAAACATAAAGCTTGGTTAAAACAACAAGGCCCAGCGTTAATGGCTTTTTAAAAAAGCTTCACAGTCCGTTTTATTCAGCGGTTTACTATAATAAAACCCTTGCGCTTCATAACAACCGTAAGCTTTGAGCAGTTCGGCTTGCGATGCGTTTTCCACACCTTCCGCAATGACCTCCATTTCTAAGCTTTTCGCAATATTGATAATCGCTTTGACTAGGTTGGCATCATCTTTATCTTCCATCCTATCCTTAACAAAGGATTGATCGATTTTGAGCTTATCAATGGGGAAGTTTTTAAGATAGGACAAGGATGAATGGCCCG
>CBFHUY010000265.1:0-1058 GCA_965658885.1 Hydrogenovibrio sp. | reverse complement strand
TATGGGTTGGTTTGTTGGGCTTATTTCAAGGCGCTGGATTTATGGGGTATCCCTCTGATCAGGCCGGCGGGTGGATATTATTGATTGAAAGCGTGGCGGCAATGAGCATTGGCTTGCTGCTGGCTTCAATGGTGTTGGTGAGCATGCCAAATTTTCAGGAGCCGTCGCCATGAGTGTTTGGATTTATTCTTTATGCGCTTTGGGATTGGTGTTGATCGGACTTTATGGTCTGGCTCGGAGTCATCAAGGGTTACAACAATTGCTGTCTATTAATGTGATGGGCTCGGGGGTATTTATGTTGCTGTTGGCGCTGGCAGCGCGTCATGCGCCAGCCGATGCGGTGCCGCAGGCATTGGTGCTGACTGGCATTGTGGTTGCAATCAGTGCTTTGGCGTTGGGTTTGGCATTATTACGACGATTAGCGTCTTATGATGAGGACGCATCCCATGACTGAGTGGGTCATGGCGGGTTTGGTGGTTTGGCCTTTGATTTGGGGCGCACTGACAGTGATCATGCCTTCGCGTTGGATCGTTTTCGCTGGGTCGCTCGGCGCGTTGGGCACATTAGTGTTAGGCGTTTGGGTTGTCAGTTTGTCTCCGCAAATAATGGCATTGGGAAACTGGCCAACGCCTTTAGGCTTGTCATGGCGTCTAGATGGCATTTCACAAAGTTTGATTGGCTTAACCGCTGTGGTGGGTGGTTTAATCAGTGTTTATGCCGGACTGGATAAGTCTTGCCCATCGGCCTTTTGGGGATTGTGGTTGGGTGCCTGGGGGGCGATGAATGGGCTGTTTTTAACAGCTGATGTATTTCATTTTTATGTGACCTTGGAGTTGTTGACTGTCGCTGCTGTGGCAATGGTGGCCTTAACGCCGAGCGCAGCAGCCACGCGTGCTGCGTTCCGCTATCTAGTCGTTAGTCTGACTGGGTCAATGTTCTTTCTATTGGGTGTGGCATTACTTTATGGGCGCTATGGCGTGCTGGATATGGTGATATTGTCAGAGCAGATGACAATGGACTGGGTCAGTGCATTGGCATTGGCGGTGATGACGGTTGGG
>CBFHUY010000264.1:0-1068 GCA_965658885.1 Hydrogenovibrio sp. | reverse complement strand
AAACAGCCTGTGACAATGACTTTGCCATTTTCTTCTAGGGCTTCGCCAATCGTATCTAACGACTCTTGCACTGCACTATCAATAAACCCGCAAGTATTGACAATCACCGCATCCGAATCTTCATAAGAATTGGTTAACTGATAGCCTTCTGCTTTGAGTTGCGTCAAAATGCGTTCTGAATCCACTGTCGCTTTAGGGCACCCTAAGCTCACAATCCCAATCGTTGGTTGTCGTTGAGACATACTCACTCCTAGTTATTTACTGACGTTTTATGACTAAACTTTACCCGCATTCCACGCCTTTCATTTAATCGGCACATTTTACCTGATTCAACAAATTTTACGCTTGAATCTCGATGGGCTTTTTTTGAAAGTGACTTGAATCTTTAATAACCGTAATAACAATCGTTATCATTTAGATTTGCATTATCGTATTTTTTCTTTATACTCTCACTCAACCCGCACATTTAAACAATGCATTGAAAGGAAAGATTTATGAAATGGAATCAAACGGCTGGTTTAGTCAGCACCCTCCTGTTCTCCCAGGTTGCTACGGCCATTACGGATACAGAAATAGAACAACTGCGCCAACAGGTTAATGCGCTGGCGCAACAGATGGAAAACACCCAGGCCGCATCCCCTGCCGTCACCCTCGGGGGTTATGGCGAACTTCACTATAACAACCACACAACCACCCAAACGGGACAAGCCGATTCCACCAAAAAGGAAATCGATTTTCACCGATTTGTGTTGTTTATTGGCCATGACTTTAATGATCGAATTCGCTTTTTTTCAGAACTGGAAATCGAACATGCGTTAGCCAAAGACACTGCGGATGGGTCAAATGGGGGCGAGGTAGAAGTAGAACAGGCTTATATAGATTTTGCGCTAACGCCTCAACTGAATGCGAAAGCCGGCATGATGATTGTGCCCATTGGTATTCTCAATGAAACGCATGAACCGCCAACTTTTTATGGTGTTGAGCGCAACCCCATTGAAAAAGCCATCATTCCATCAACCTGGTGGAGTGGCGGTTTAATGTTGAATGGTCGCACACAGACAGGCTTTA
>CBFHUY010000263.1:0-1085 GCA_965658885.1 Hydrogenovibrio sp. | reverse complement strand
TAGCCGTATTGATGCGCCCGCCAATCGAGATCAAAAAGCCATCTTGAAAAATCTATCACCAGAAATGGTGAAAGCCGACGCCTTAGCCGGTGAACCCATTTTGGAGAAACTAACCCATGCACCGGGCAATGGCGCAGCGATAGGCGGTCTCAAAATCACCACTGAAAATGGCTGGTTCGCCGCCCGCCCTTCCGGCACAGAAGATATCTACAAAATCTACGCTGAAAGTTTCAAAGGCCAGGCGCACTTGGATCAAATCCTTCAAGAAGCCCAAGCGATTGTCACTGAAGCCTTGAACCAATAACAAGCACTTCTATTGTCCATAAAGCCTCTGCTGAGCACGTCAGTTCAGAGGCGAAAAGGAATCCTAAATCGGCAATGAAATTTGACCAGGCCTGGGCGTTTTTTAGCTATAATCATAGGCTTTAGTTAAATTTCTAACGAATAAAACCGCTCCTATGTCGATTAAACTCACTTTCCACCAAATCACCGATGCCTTTGATGCCGGTAGCCTGTCGAGAGGCAAAGCCTTATTTCGAGAAGGAAAAGCCAATCGCTACCAAGCCAGCCTGTCAACGCCTGAAGATGGATATCGACAACTCCAATTAAAAGCGGAAGTGATTGGCAGCCGAGGACAAATTTATCAAACCGACATTTCCATTATCGAAGATGACGAAACGGCGCACATTCGCAGTGAATGTACCTGCCCAGTTCACATCAATTGCAAACATGCGGTCGCCGTTATTTTTCAGTATATACAAGACCAAAGTCAAACCAAAACACACAATCAATTTGATAGTTGGTGGCAGTCATTAAATGCAGTTAGCACCTTGCCAGACCAGCGCGATGAATGGTTTAGTTTTCAGCTTTTTAACGGTGAAGAAGGTTTTTATAGTCCCACGCATCTTCGTGGCAACCAAATTGAAATTCTACGCCACCACTACACACCCAAAGGTAAATTAGCCAAACCCAAACCTTACCGTTCTGAAACCTTTATTAACCGCATTGATCGAGGCGTGATGCCGATGGAATATCGTGCTATCGCAGAATTAATGCGACTGTGTGCCGAACATTTTTGGAACCCC
>CBFHUY010000262.1:242-1102 GCA_965658885.1 Hydrogenovibrio sp. | reverse complement strand
TTGTTATCCTACAAATGGCAAAAATTATGTAGAGCTGATGCAAAAAGCCGATATTGCCAAGTATGAGGCAAAACATCAGGGCAAGGGGCGTTATCATTTTTACACGCCAGCATTAAACGAACGTGTTCAAAAAAATATTCAACTTGATTTTTCAATGCGTGAAGCATTAAAAAGTCAGGAATTTGTTTTGTATTACCAACCCAAGGTGGATTTGCAGACCAAAGCCGTGGTGGGCGCTGAAGCCTTAATCCGTTGGATTAAGCCGGATGGTGAAATCATTTCACCAGCAGATTTTATTCCCATTGCCGAATTAAATGGCTTTATTGTGCAGTTGGGCGAATGGGTTTTGGAAGCGGCTTTTCTGCAGCTTCAACTTTGGGCGAAACGCATGCCGGATTGTGTGTTGTCGATTAATGTCTCAGCGCGGCAGCTAGCCGAACCGGGCTTTTGCGATTACCTAAAATCGTTGTTAGCTAAGTATCAACTTGACCCAAGTAAAATTGACTTGGAAGTCACGGAATATTTATTCTTTGATCACTCGGTCGACAATTTGAAAACAGTCAATGATATTAGAGCAATGGGGCTGTCGATTTCATTGGATGATTTTGGAACGGGTTTTTCATCCCTATCCTATTTGAAGAAATTTCATGTTGATCAGATTAAAATTGATAAAAGTTTTATTGATGACTTCGATTCAGAAAGCGGCGCTATTTTTATTGAAACCATTGTGAAAATGAGCGAAAGTCTTAAAAAACAAATTATTGCCGAGGGCGTTGAAACCGCTTCTCAAGCCGAATATTTGCAATCCGTTGGTTGTATCAATGTACAAGGGTTTTTCTTTTCAAAGCCATTGCCCTTGC
>CBFHUY010000262.1:0-232 GCA_965658885.1 Hydrogenovibrio sp. | reverse complement strand
AAATAACACATAAAAATCGACAAAAAATGAGCACTCTAACATGACTATTCGACGACTCTATTTCCGTATTTTGGCGTTTGCCATTCCCTTAATTTTGATACTGATTAGTTTTCATCTTATTGATAGGGAAGTGGTTCGCAATCACTGGCAACAAGCCATGCAGTTTTCGACAATGCAGATGAAAGACAAACTCTCTAAAGAAGTGGAGGGTGTGATTGCTGATGTACTGGCG
>CBFHUY010000261.1:315-1126 GCA_965658885.1 Hydrogenovibrio sp. | reverse complement strand
TTCATTCGTTTCAAACAAGCTCATTGCTTCAAGCTCGATAGAAGCTAGCGCATCTGATTTCGACTTGGCTTCTGCTAGGGCATTGAATTCTTCAGGGGTCAATCCTGCCTGCCTAATCAGATCCAACAAAGCGATCTTTTGTTTAGTATCGGGGCGAGGTGACGCATTTTCTAAGGTAACTAAATCCCAATAGAAGGTGTGATATTCTTCTGGACGTGTTTTTTTCCCGTTACGAATATCCAAAATATCCTGGTAATATTCTTTATACTTTGGATTGCCAGTGGCGATATAGGTACGGGCCATTCGGCTTAGGTCATCGGATGACTGTCGTAACTCTTGAATCAACTCAAAAGAAAGTTGACGAACCTCATTAGCGCGATTAATTTGTCTTTCCATTAGGGAATAATTAGCAAAAGAGATTGCGAGTACGATAAGAATAATTATCGTCAACCAATAATTGCGTCTAAATGGAACTGAAAAATTATTTTTTTTGCTCATATTGCTCATTTCATGTTTTTTTTGGATGAGCACTGTAGCCTATCTGATGGGCTTATGGTGCCTTCAATGCGCTAAAATTCACAATATCGAAACTTGGAAAGTAACTTTATGGCCGAAATAAAATACTCATGATCATCAATATACCATATAAGAAATGGTCTTTAATGTCTTAATTTACTGTACTTTTCAGGTCAATTTAAATATGGCACTTTCCCTAACGGATGTTCATACCCTATCGTGACTGGTCACACAATGTTAATTTTTGTTAGCGCTTTTCGACTTTATATATAAAGTTGAAATTTATCTTAAAATA
>CBFHUY010000261.1:0-305 GCA_965658885.1 Hydrogenovibrio sp. | reverse complement strand
GAGCTTTTATATTGCCATAAACTTTTTTTATAACCCCCTGTTTATACATCTTAATCAGAGCCACTCAGAGGTTAACTTTTTGATGGATCTGTTCTAGGCCACTGTCTAGAATATTGCGTGGATTGCTCATGTAAATAGTGAATATGACATCAGATACAAGGTATTGATTCGATTAGATACCCTAATCGAATCATTAAATGATATATTTAACACATGCAATCAAATCAGGTAAATCATAAATCATGAAAAAAAGTTGGATATGGAATAATCAAACATGGCCAAATTTTACTATAGACAGTGAACGC
>CBFHUY010000260.1:0-1132 GCA_965658885.1 Hydrogenovibrio sp. | reverse complement strand
AATTTAAACCCTAAATCGGTTTGCTGATAACCATCACTTTCCAAACCATCGGTTGACTGTTGGTAAGGTTTGACCGCACTGAAACCGTCGGATTTCAAGGTCGAGAAGTTCACCGAAAAGTCGGTGTTCTGTTGTTTAGCCCCAGCAGAAAAACGCAGTTTTTGGAAACCATAACTGCCCGCTTCAAACCCCATACTGGCTTGATTAGCCGCTTCTCGGGTAATAATATTGATGACACCCGCCATGGCACCGCTGCCCCATTGAGCAGACTGGGCGCCCTTAATGATTTCGATGCGCTCAACATTATCGAGGTTGAGGGTTTCAAAATACGCGCCATTGATATTCATTGGGTCATTGAGTTCAATACCGTCTTGCAATACCAGGATATGCTTGGCCGACTGGCCTCTGAGCATGACAGACGTTGCGCTTCCCAAACCCCCATTTCGAGTGCTGAAAAAGCCCGGTAATTCTTGCAAGGCATCGTCTAGGGTTTGGTATTGTTTTTCTTCAATTTGCTGTCGAGTGATGATATGCACTTTTGAGGTGACCGCTTGAGCCGACTCTTGTGCATTATGCGCAGTCACAATAATGGGCGCTATTTGACTACTGGCCGCAAGGGTTATCGTGGGGGTGAACAGCGTTAACAGAGCTGCTTGTACTGTGGTTTTTTTCATGGAATTTCCTTCAATTCATCATTTAATGAACGAAGGCAAAACGGAGACTTAGCTTAAACGATAGGGGAGCTTGTGCGTTAAAGGGCACAGACCTAACCAAAAAAGATAAATACACGCCGCATTGCCCACCGCAATCGGTTGTGTCAGCAATTGCTGACCTTTTTCAGGCCGGTCTCCGGGCTTAAGAGCAGTTTCAAATGGCCTTCTCGGAAGCAACTTCCAATGGCATGATCATTTGTTTTCTCTATTACCGTTGCGGGGGCAGCGTTTGCTTTGCACAAACTTCCCGTTTAACTGATAGATTTAACCACCAGCACCTAAAAAAGCGCATTATAGCGAGATTAATTCGAAAATGTTGAAAATTTCTCCGGCCAAGCCGGAAGTCGGTGGGTTAAATAAACAAGCTTTGCTGTTGTGGGGTTTGAGCAAAATAGGTGGCCGCGCCAGCATAATCAATG
>CBFHUY010000259.1:0-1132 GCA_965658885.1 Hydrogenovibrio sp. | reverse complement strand
CCAGAGTTCTGCTTGATGCTTTTTGCCGAGCGCTTTTAATTTCTGAATGCTTTGAATCGCCAAATCGGCATTGTCTTGCCAACATAAGCCTGGCGCGACTTCCTGCTCAATATTCTCGGTTAAATCGGCGGCATCGCCCGCTAATATAATCGGCTGGCCTTTTGGCAACTCAATCAACATCGACATGTGCCCAGCTGTGTGACCAGGCGTTTCAATCGTACGCACCCCGGGCACCAAATCATACTCGCCCGTTTGTAATTTCCAGTTCAATGGCAAATCAAAATCGGAAGCAAAATAGGCCTCATCTGCGGGTTCTTTAGCCGCTTGCATTTCTTTCGCATGCACATGTACTTCTGCATGACAAAATTCACACAAGCCACCGGCATGGTCAAAATGCAAATGGCTACAAAACACCAAGTCCACGTCTTCTGACTTTAACCCCAGTTCGGCTAAGCGGTTAGGCAACCGCTCTTCTTCAGACATTTCTGGTGGCCCAAAAGGAAAGCCATCATGCTCGTAATAGTGCTTTCTTTGATCTTGTTGCTGAATTTTTTGATAGTCACAGCCTACATCAAACAGAATACGCCCATTGCGCGTTTCAATTAAATAAGCCAAAATCGGTGCCTTAATAATTTCACCCTGACCTCGACCGCGGGTGGAGAGCGTTTTTTCATAGGTATGCCGTCCAGTCAGAATCGGCCAAAATTTGGTGACTTGCGTCATAGAGTTTCCCTTGTGATGGTTAGTGTGCGGTTAAAAATGAAACGCCATCCACGCCAATAAAGGTTTCCCCTTCATCCTGCTTCACATCTAAGTCCACGGGATCGCCATTTAAAATGCGTGGCACGCGATAACGGTGAAAACTTTTCACCAGGTGTTTGAAGGTCAATTGTTGAGGGTGGTCCTTATCGAACATCTCGGCATTCAGTTTTGGTAACCGATACCAAGGTTGCAGCATGCTGGCATGATGGACATTGTGATAACAAAAATTTAATACCAGCAAGTTCAACCAGGGATAGCGAACCGACAAGAGATTGGAATAGGTATTGCGTTGCTCAAATTCGGCATCTCGTAACTTTGCCTCTGCACCTCGTTTTTGATCAAGCGTTTCATACACTTCATAGGTATGTTG
>CBFHUY010000258.1:0-1142 GCA_965658885.1 Hydrogenovibrio sp. | reverse complement strand
TCAGCAATGTCAAATAGGGTCGCGTTCGGCTTAACGGCTTCAATGCCAAGCCATAGGCATTCGTGAGCAACTTGGCAGAGTTTATGCGCAAAGGGTTTTACTTTACCCACTTCAAACATCATGCTGTTGTCGCCGTGGTAGCCATCTTTGATGACGGTGACGTCAATATTGACAATATCGCCATTCTTGAGTTTTTTATCGAAGTCGGGAATGCCATGACAGACCACATCATTCACTGAAATGCAGCTTTCCGCCGGAAAACCATGATAGTCGAGGGTTGCGGCTGTCACCTGTTGCTGTTCTGTCATGTATTTTGCCATAATGGCATTGAGCTCGCCAGTGGTCATGCCAGGCTTGACATAAGGTTCAATCATCACCAAAACATCAGCAGCAAGTTTGCCTGCAATTCGAAGTTTTTCAAGTTCTTGGGATGTTTTGATTTTAATTGTCATAGTTGTTGGTGTCCATATAAGTTGGTTGTCCTAAATGTATGGGTTTTAGGAAAATAAAGTTGCTTGGAAGGCGTGTTTATGATATAAATGCGCCGCCTTTTAAATGAAGGCTATTTTAACAGAAAACCACACACTTGCCGAGACAACAAGCGGGGTGCCACAAAATAATACGTGGTTCGTTTGTTGGGTAGGTGGAGGCTTAACCCAATCAATGGAGAAAATCATGGCTAAAGTCACTATGCGCCAAATGCTAGAAGCGGGTGTTCACTTCGGACATCAGAAGCGCTACTGGAACCCAAAAATGTCACAGTATATTTTTGGTGAACGTAATAAAATTCATATCGTTAACCTAGAAAAATCACTTCCTTTATTCAATGATGCTTTGAACTTTTTAGGTGGCATTGCTGCGAAAAAAGGAACTGTATTGTTCGTTGGTACTAAGCGTGCCGCGAGTGACTTGGTTGCACAAGAAGCGACCCGTTGTGGTATGCCTTATGTTAACCATCGTTGGTTAGGTGGGATGTTGACTAACTTCAAAACCATCAAACAGTCTATTAAGAATTTGAAAGATTTAGAGGTTCAAGAACAAGATGGAACCTTTGAAAAAATCACTAAAAAAGAAGCGTTAATGCGTTCACGTCAAAAAGCAAAGCTAGAGCTTTCTTTGGGTGGGATTAAAGATATGCGTGC
>CBFHUY010000257.1:0-1183 GCA_965658885.1 Hydrogenovibrio sp. | reverse complement strand
TGGGACATTTTCCGCGATACGTTGATAGAGCAGGCAGAACAAGGCGTGGACTATTTTACTATTCACGCGGGGGTGTTATTGCGCTATGTGCCGATGACCGCTAAACGAGTCACGGGAATCGTATCTCGCGGCGGGTCGATTATGGCGAAATGGTGTATTGCCCACCATCAAGAAAACTTCATTTACACCCACTTTGAAGACATTTGTGAACTCCTCAAACAGTATGATGTTGCTTTTTCACTTGGCGATGGTCTGCGCCCCGGTTCGGTGGCAGATGCCAATGATGAAGCGCAACTTTCAGAACTCAAAACACTGGGAGAGCTGACCCAAATTGCATGGAAACATGATGTTCAGGTGATTATTGAAGGCCCGGGGCATGTGCCAATGCACATGATTAAAGAAAACATGGACAAGCAACTGGACTATTGTCATGAAGCGCCTTTTTACACCCTTGGCCCGCTCACAACGGATATCGCACCTGGCTATGATCATATTACGTCAGGGATAGGGGCAGCAATGATTGGTTGGTTTGGCACGGCGATGTTGTGCTATGTCACCCCCAAGGAACATTTGGGCTTGCCCAATCGAGACGATGTGAAGGAAGGCTTGATTACTTACAAACTGGCAGCGCATGCGGCTGACATTGCCAAAGGTCATCCTGGCGCACGGTCACGGGATGATGCCTTGAGCCAAGCGCGATTTGAATTTCGCTGGGAAGACCAATTTAACCTTGGACTCGACCCTGAAAAAGCACGCGCTTTCCATGATGAAACGCTGCCACGCGATTCGGCTAAAGTCGCGCACTTTTGTTCGATGTGTGGCCCCAAGTTCTGCTCGATGAAAATCTCTCAGGAAGTGCGTGACTATGCTGACCAACAAGGTTTGACTACCGATGACGCAGTGGAAAAAGGCATGGCTGAAATGTCTGAAACCTTTCGCAATCAAGGGAGTGAAGTTTATGTCAATGTTGAAGACATCACCCAAACCGGCTCTTAACCGACTTTGTGATCAGCTTGCGGCCATGCCGCAACACTAGGAGAATATAATGACTCAATTAACCATTGGCATTGCTGGGGCGGGGTTGGTGGGGCGTGTGTTGGCGCTGAATCTGCTCAAACTCGGACATTCTGTAACCCTGTTTGAGAAAGACTCCCCTGAAGCCGAAAATGCCGCAGGGCAAGTG
>CBFHUY010000256.1:0-1201 GCA_965658885.1 Hydrogenovibrio sp. | reverse complement strand
CAGGTGTCCATGTCCACTCAAAGCAGCCAAGCTGCAAAAACGTGGCTGAAAATCCACCAACAACTGGTGGGTGGAAAAGCGATTCGCAATGTGCGGACACAGTTCTTATTAGAACGCATTGGCGATGACTGGGTGCCCGCCACGCTGAATCACTCAGAATACGACAATAGCTATGTCTGCTCGCCTTATACCGCGTACATTTCTTACGCCAAGCAAGAACTGCCATTACTGAAGCGCCCCCTTTTGGAAAAAGGCGCTGCGATGGGATTACTTTTGGCCGGCGTTTGGCTAAAGGCCGCCAAAATAAACCAAACGCTATCGATTAATAATTGGCTGTTCTCAACGAACTTACCCAAGAACTGGTCTGCAACCGATTTACACACGGCTACCCAGGGTTGGATTAAGCGCACCCCCAACCATTCAATTCAAATTCGATCACTAAATCAGGCGCATCATCAATCACTCATCGACACGCTAAAATCGCAAAAATGGTTACTGCTACCCGCCCGACAAGTTTTTCTATTCGATGGCCAACAAACCGACTGGTGGCAACGCAATAACTGCAAAAATGATCAACGATTGCTACGTAAAACGCCACTACAATTCGTCAGTAATGCCGAATTCAATGAAACCGATTACCCTCAAATTGAATGGTGCTTTAATCAATTATTTATTGAAAAACACTCCATTTACAATCCGCAATTCACTGCCGACTACTATCAACAACTCCACCAGTCAGGCCTGGTTGAATTTGAAGGCTTTCGCGATCATCAGGGGCATATTATTGGCGTGGTCGGATACTTTATCCAACAGAACATCATCACTTCGCCGATTCTAGGATACGATACTCAGCAACCTAAATCGCTCGGCCTCTATCGACTACTGATAACACAAATATTAAAACGCACCCACGAATCAGGGATGGCGATGAATTTAAGTTCGGGTGCGGGTCATTTTAAAGCCCTGAGAGGTGGACAGGCTGAAATTGAATATTGTGCTTTCTATGTGAATCACCTACCTAAAAGGCAGCGTTGGTTGCTCAAAGCCTTTGTTGTGCTGTTAAATCGGCCCCTAACGCAATTGTTTTCCAATCACATTTTTTGAATCCCTAGTCCCTAGCAGCCTGTCAGATTAAAGTCTATTAGCTACAATAGAACCGTCTCAAACCAGATTTTTTCTGGTTCAATCATTTTAACTGGAC
>CBFHUY010000255.1:0-1222 GCA_965658885.1 Hydrogenovibrio sp. | reverse complement strand
AGTTCGTTCGTGCTTGGGCTTATAACGGCTTTTATGTATTGGCCAAGCAGTATCCGGAGTATCAAACCGAAACCGAGCAGTTTTTTGAAATGGCGATGCGGGATGAAGCGCCTTCTGTAAAAGCGAGAATCCGCAACATCCGTAAACAGGGTTTTTAATAGCAGCTATTTTCTGGCTAAGTTTGACCAGGCCTGGTTGTGCGCTTTGGGCATGGTCGCTTTTGGATATAGTGAGTTTGGGGGGATAGGGAGATGAGCCTTGAGCTATTATTTAATTAAAATGTCTGCGTGTATGAGTTGCTAAAAAATATAATAGTAACTTGATACGTTACAGGTTACAATTTAGAAATGATACTTAACTTCAAACATAAAGGACTTGAGAAGTTCTTTAAAACGGGTAGTAAATCTGGAATTCAGGCTAAACATGCGAATCGGCTTAAATTAATCCTTGGCCGATTGAATGCCTCACCTTCTCCAGAAGATATGAATCTTCCAGGTTTGTATTTACACCAATTGGTAGGAGAACGATCAGATATTTGGTCAGTCAGAGTAAGTGGAAATTGGCGTGTCACTTTTAGATTCAATGGAGAACATGCCGAAATAGTAAATTATGAAGATTATCATTGAGGCTCAATTATGTTAATGCACAATCCCCCGCACCCAGGAGAAGTAATTAAGGCGTTATGCCTTGAACCTTTAGGGTTGACAGTTACAGAGGCTGCTAAAGGCTTAGGGGTCAGCAGAAAAACGCTTTCAAGCATTATTAATGGTAAGGCAGGCATTAGTCCTGAAATGGCTGTACGCTTATCAATTGCTTTTAATACGTCTTCTGAGAGTTGGCTAAACCAACAGACTCAATATGATTTATGGCAGGCAGAGCAGCATAGAAAAGAGCTTTCAGTTTCAAAATTGTTTGTAGCATAAAATTTGACCAGGCCTGGTAGTACCCTTTGAGTATGGTGATGTTGGGTTAGGAGTGGATTTATACCTTGAGCTATTATTTAATCAAAATTGCGGTGACAACTGTGCTGGTTGTGGCGATATCTGAGATCGCTAAGCGCAGTTCGCTGATTGGCGCAATCTTGGCATCGGTTCCTTTGGTGTCGGTGTTGGCAATGATTTGGCTGTATATTGACACAAAAGATGTCGAGCGGGTTTCGGCTTTGGCCTCCAGTGTTTTTTGGCTGGTTCTGCCTTCATTGGCGCTTTTTCTTGTCTTACCG
>CBFHUY010000254.1:0-1235 GCA_965658885.1 Hydrogenovibrio sp. | reverse complement strand
TACCGAGTCCACCATCATACCGACGATATGATCACTATCCAACTCCACAATAATGATTCTTGATACATCATCCACTGGTTTTGGCGCGAGCCCATAAGTCAGGCGCGTATCAACGACCGTCACGATCACGCCACGAACATTAATCACCCCCAACACATTGTATGCCGAGCCTTCAACCCGCCGAATATTGCCAACTCTGAGGACTTCACGAATTTTTCTAACATTAATGCCATAAAGCTCTGAATCTAAATAAAATAAAACACATCGAAGACTGGGGCCTGAATACTTTTCATCCTCATCATCATTCAAGTTGAATTCCTCTACTTGATGACCATAGGGTTGTAAATTGGATTGCGTTGCCATTAAACCGACTCCCTTAATTATTGAAAACGCTCGACCACACCTGGCAAGTCTAAAATCAAAGCAATATTACCATTACCCGTTATCGTGGCTCCAGCGTAGCCTTGTAAATGCTTCATCATCACGCCTAAAGGTTTAATCACCACTTCTTCCTGTCCATCAACCTGATCCACAACCAATCCCGCCCGTTGATTGCCGACTGAAACGATAATCACCTTATCTCCGACATAGTCTTCCTTGGTGGAATTGGGATTTAACCATTCTTGCAGAAATAACAATGGAATGCTTTTTTCACGCAACCGGACCATCATTTGGCCGTCTATTCGATTGGTTTGATCTGCATCATAATCAAATATTTCCTGAACACTTGTTAATGGAATGGCATAGCTATCGTCATCAAACGACACCATCAAGGTCGGCAATATGGCCAAGGTCAATGGCACACGAATTTTAATTTGTGTCCCTTCGCCAAGAACGGAATGAATATCGATACTCCCATTCAATTTGGTAATCATATTCTTAACCACATCCATTCCCACACCACGACCGGAAATATCACTTATCTGATCTGCTGTCGAAAAGCCGGCTGACAAAATTAATTCAAATGCCGACTTATCATCCAACTGACCGGCACTCACCTCATCCATCATGCCTTTTTCTACTGCCTTACGGCGTAATACATCCGGATCCATTCCTTTACCATCATCGGTAATCGACAGTAATATATGGTCACCTTCTTGCTCCGCTGCTAAAATGACAGTCCCTTTTCGAGGCTTATTGGCCTGCTCACGATCCTCTGGCATTTCGATCCCATGATCAACCGAATTACGAACCAAGTGGACAAGCGGATCGGCTAGGGCTTCAACCAGATTTTT
>CBFHUY010000253.1:0-1253 GCA_965658885.1 Hydrogenovibrio sp. | reverse complement strand
CATTTGGTAAACGCCCGGACGCTCCGTTAAATGTTTTAAAAAGGCATTGATATCAAATTGGCTTGCGGATTGGTCGGACATATAAGGTCGCGCTTTCAAGTAATAAGTGCAATTTCTAAATTATGCTGTAAGTAAATCGACTTGCAGCCCCTTAAATAATTCATTGGGTGTTTTACCACTTCGTGTTTTCCGTGGCCGATTATTCAGTCTGTCCATAACGAATTGTACCTGTTCTTGAGTGACTTTCGTCAGATCGGTGCCTTTGGGAAAATACTGCCGAATCAGGCCGTTAGTATTTTCGTTAATGCCACGTTCCCACGAGGCATAAGGATGTGCAAAATATACATCCACCTCCAGTGCCTTGGCCATGGCCTCATGCTCGGCAAACTCTTTTCCATTGTCATAAGTCAGCGTATGCACAAGGTCTTTAATCGGCTTAAGGATATTAATGACGGCGTCTTTCAGCTTGTCTGCTTGTTTGCCTGCAAGGGGCACTATCAGTGTATAGAGCGTTTTACGCTCAACCAAGGTCAGTAAAGCCCCTTTGTGGCCTTTGCCTATAATCGTGTCACCTTCCCAATCGCCAATTCGCACTTTTTCATCCACGATTTTGGGGCGTTCATCAATCGAGATTCGATTCACTATCTGCCCTCGCCGATCGTTCTTCCCATATCGTTTTCGATAGGGTTTATTCGCGATTCGTAAATGCGTGTGCAAGTCGCCGCCTTGCGCTTTATCTTGATAGATGTATTGATAAATCGTCTCGTGATGCAGCTTGGTATTTCGATGCGCTTTCAAATAGTCTGCGACTTGTTCTGGGCTTAAATCCTGCTCGATTAGGTGCTGTATCCAGCCTTGAACTTCGGCCGTCATCTTTATATGTTTTTTTGCCTGGCTACGACGTTCAACCGCAAAGCGATTGGCTTGTTGGTGGCGATATCCTTTCAATCCTTTGTTACGTTTGAGTTCTCGACTAATAGTCGATGGATGACGTTCTAGATTGGCTGCTATCGCTTTTTGTGTCAATCCCTCTTTCAAAAGTCCGTAAATCTGGTATCGTTCACCTTCAGTCAGTTGGCTATATTTCATAGTGCTCATCTCTTGGTCGGGAAAAGCCTGTGAGTTTAGCTCAACTGGCTTTTCCTTTCTAGATTGCACTTATTATCCGAAACCGCGTTGCATAAAAGCGTTGGATTTTCTTCAGCTGACAGGGCAATTTTTTCAAGCGCTTTTTGCACTTCATCGCTGGCATG
>CBFHUY010000252.1:0-1262 GCA_965658885.1 Hydrogenovibrio sp. | reverse complement strand
GCTTGCCTTTATAGGCGGTTTGGACGGTGGCAATGGCATTGTTTAATGCATTTTCATGGCGAATGATTTGGTAGAGCGACGGGTTCGCCAGTACCAAGTCAATTTGATTGTGTTGCACAACCGTTCTCAGTGCCGAATCATCCATTGCATAAAGTTTGACAGTATGATTCGGCAGCTGTTGTGATAAATAGTCGGCAAGTGGTTGGTAACGTTTTATCGTGGCTTCGGCATTGGAGTGGGCGAACACGGCGAGATTTAATGTCGATTTGGCATGGTCAGCCTGTGCGATACCACCACACAACAATCCTAAGGTAACGAGGGCATTGAGAAAAAATGTAAAAATGCGGTTAATGACTGCCATTGGGTACATATTTTGGTAAATAGTCGGTGGTGAAAAGTTGATGGATATCATCTGGAAGCTGCTCTGTGGTTAACTCAGTGTAGGGCATCAATCCTTTCACCATGGTTTTTAAGGTTTCCGTATCTGATAAAATTGAATGATTTCTTTCCAAAGTGGGTAATGCAATGCCCCTCAGTCCTCGCTTCATCACGTCAATCGGGACACGATTATGGATGGTGTTGGTCATTTCGTACAACATATCACTGGGATTCGATTGAAATGATTTTACCATCTTAAAGTGCATTGCGGTCAAATCATCTAATGAACCGCTGAGTTTGGAGAGCATGTCGGTTCTGACGGCTAAGACATCATAGTTCATATTGGGTACTTGGCGGCTGTCAAAAAGTGAATTAAATCCTTCTGCCAAAAATTGATAGGCATAAGGCTCATGGGTGATAACGATATCAACTTGATTATTTTGCCATGCCTCATATTGTTGGTAGGGCGGGATGGCGACCGCTGAAACCGCATCCGGCGATAATTTTGCCGCTTCCAGTAATTTCGATAAAATCAATTGTCCATGGGCCGACGCTTCATAGCCAATGCGTAACCCTTTGATATCGGCTAAATGTTTGATGTGATGAGGAACCAATAACATATCGGCACCCGCGGAGATGTCAAACACCATAATGACGGTCATTGGAATGCCTCTGGCGCGGGCAATCAATACCTCATCAAAACTGAGGGTCGCAACGTCGATTTCTTTTTTTGAAAGCCCGGTCAGAACTTCACTAGCAGATCGATATTCACTAAATTGAATATGGTCAGGTAATTGACCTAATCGATGTCCCAGGTGTAAAAACTCAAACCCTAACCAAGGATGAGAGCCGATGCGAACGGTATTTGGTTGGCCGCAGCCATA
>CBFHUY010000251.1:0-1279 GCA_965658885.1 Hydrogenovibrio sp. | reverse complement strand
GACAATATTCAAAGTGCCCAATCTGATATTAAACGCTTGTGGACCGGTTATATGAACACCACTCTGACACCAGAGGAAGCCGACCTTGCAAACAAAGCCCAGTCATTAATGGCAATTGCCGACCAAAAATCGCAACAGCTTTTAGCCATGATAGCGAATAAAGATCAGGATGGTATTACCCAGTTTAGTATTGATGCGCTTTATCCTGCAATTGATCCGATTTCGGGCGTGATTGCCGAGCTCATCAATTTACAATTACGAGAAGCGAAAAAACTCAACAATGCCTCTAATGAAAGCTATGAAACTATGCTGTGGATTTCAATTTCTTTGTCACTCCTTATTTTAGTGTTCGCGATTTTTCTGTCTAGAAGCACCTTAATTGCCATAACCCGTCCACTCAACAACCTCGTGACCACGGCCAAAAAAGTGCAAGCCACTGGCGACCTGTCTTTAAGAGCAACCGTCATTCGCGATGATGAACTGGGACAAGTCTCTACCGCTTTTAATCATTTATTAGAAGCGGTCAGCTCTGGTATAAAGGATGCCAACCGAGTTGTGTCAGCCATTGCGCAAAGTGATTTTAGTGAACGTGTAACCAGTGACTATCACGGTGATTTAGATACCTTAAAACAAGGTATTAATAACTCAGCCGAAAGCGTTGCCTTTATGATGTCAGAATTAGAGAAAGTCATGTCATCGCTCGCAAAAGGCCAGTTTGATGCCAAGATGTCACCCACTGTGCCCGCCGCTTTCCGCAATCAAGTTGAATCGGCTTTGGCATCCATCAATGATGTGGTGCAGGACATCAATGAGGTCATGGAGAAAATTACTGAAGGCCAGTTTGATGCCCGTGTTACCAGTGCCGCATCAGGTCAAATGGACAGCTTAAAACAAAATATCAACCAATCCATGGACGCTCTGGAAAAAGCCATTGATGAAACGGTCTTTAATATTGAAGCCATTGCCTCTGGTGACTTAACCCATAGCATTACCAATGAATATCACGGTCAATTACTGCGTTTGAAAAACTCGATTAACCAGTCAAACCAACGCCTTAGTGACGTGGTCACCAAAGCACTCAATGCGACGTCGGTGGTGAGTGGTGCTGCGGAGGAAGTGTCTCAAGGGTCGATTAACCTAAGTCAACGGGTTCAGGAAAATGCGGCGGCTGCCGAGGAAACTTCTGCCACCATGGAAGAAATGAGTTCTGCGGTCACTAATAATACCGAACATGCCAAGGAAGCGACTTCTGTCGCGCATGAAGTTCAGCAGAAATCGA
>CBFHUY010000250.1:0-1299 GCA_965658885.1 Hydrogenovibrio sp. | reverse complement strand
CCATTCCAACCGGTCAAGCAAAAACACAGCAGTTTCATTGTGAGGTCTGTAATAAATCGGGTCAGAGCAAAATTAAATTTAATTTGACGCTGATCCGATTTGTTTTAAAAAAATCATGTTAATAAAAGGCTCAAAACTTAACATATTACAAACCTATGTTAAAAAAACTATAAAAACTTAACATAACGATTTAGATGAGTAAAAAACGCCAAAATTTACTCACGTTAACCAGCAAACAAGTAAAAAACGGAATAATTTACCCAAACAGGAAACACCATGACCCAAGCACGAATGACGCTAAAAACCAAAATCAACGCCATCCAAAGCCAAAAACTAGCTGGCATTGAAGACGTATTGAGTATTTAAGCATGTCATATCAACCACCCTTCACGCTGAGTGCCAAAACGCTGAATCTGATCGCTTCAATTAGCGAGAAGCTTGGGCGTTTGTCGGCTTTGGATGAACAAGCTCAGGCGTTACGGTTGCGCCGTGTAAATCAAATACGCACCATTCAAGGTTCCTTGGCGATTGAGGGCAATACCTTATCGGTAGAGCAGATTACCGCCGTGTTAGATGGCAAACCAGTGATTGCACCGCCGAAAGAGGTGCAAGAAGTCAAAAATGCTTTGGCGGTTTATGAAAAGTTTGATGACTGGCATCCGCTAAATGAGCAAGATATGCTAAAAGCCCATCGGGTTTTAATGCTGGGTTTGGTCGATCAACTGGGGGGGTATCGTTCTGGTGGTGTAGGTGTGATGAGTGGCAAAGAAGTGGTGCATATGGCTCCGCCTGCCAATCAAGTCCCTCGATTAATTGGTGATTTATTTAACTGGTTGCAACAAACCGACCACCCCCCGTTGATTGCCAGTGCGGTGTTTCATTACGAGTTTGAATTTATTCACCCGTTTGCAGATGGTAACGGTCGTATGGGGCGCTTGTGGCAAAGTTTAATTTTGGCAAAATGGAATCCATTGTTTGCCAACTTGCCGATTGAAAGTTTGGTGTATGCGAATCAAGCCGATTATTATCAAGCCATTGGTGAAAGCACTGAGCAAACCGATTGTGCGCCATTTATTGAGTTTATGCTGACCGTGATTGATGCGACTCTAACAGAACAATTGAATACAACCCCGCAAGATACCCCGCAAGATACCCCGCAAGCTGTGATTGAGATATTACAAAAACAACCAGGCCTGGTCACTTTTTGCCAGATGCCACGCAGTCGTGCTGAATTGCAAGCCTTCTGTAACTTAAAAGACCGAGAATATTTTAGAAAAACGGTATTAAAACCCTTACTGG
>CBFHUY010000249.1:0-1299 GCA_965658885.1 Hydrogenovibrio sp. | reverse complement strand
CACCACAAGTCATGACATACGCCAGTGGAATACGAACATCTTCTAAACGTAGCGAACGTAAGGCTTTAAACCCAAAAACGTTACCCACTAAAGAAGTGAACACATTCACCACCGACCCTTCTTCAAACAGGTCAATCGGATAAGCAATAAAGGCATAGAAAGCCGCATCATCACCTGGCACATCTTCAATACGATAAGCACGCCCTTTATAGTGATCCAAGTCCGTTAATAGGTCGGTCCAAACCGTTGTCCAAGTTCCTGTTGAAGATTCTGCTGCAACCGCTGCTGCAATTTCTTCACGCGGAACGCCATCCTGTGGAACTACTTTAAAACACGCTAGAAAGTCCGAATCCTTCGGCTCATACTCCGGCATCCAATAAGTTTCGCGGTATTCTTTTACACCAGCGTTATAAGTCTTAGCCATCTTATACCTCTTCGTTATATAAAATTAATCGTTAAAAGAGTCTGAAAAACGATTTTGTTTCCAGTGGTTTGAATCTTATCGAAAATACCCTAGCAACTGACTCAGTCTTTGTTATACAATTCATAAACAAATGCTTATGATTAAAACTTAATAGCTTTATTTTCAACAACTTAATTTTTTACACCTGAGGAAATGACATGCACAATCTGCACATAACCGCACAACAAATTCGTATTTTTGAAGCCGTGTCACGTCATTTAAGCTATACCAAAGCCGCTGAAGAACTCAGTCTTTCACAACCGGCGGTTTCAGCACAGATCAAACGATTAGAAGAAAATAACGATGTCAAATTGATTGAAGTGATTGGCAAAAAGCTGTTCCTCACCTCTGCGGGAGAACACATGTTTAAAACCTGTAGTCACATACTGGAAGAGCTTAAAGACCTAACCGCCCATATTCGCAGTCAGCAAAATAAAATTGAAGGGGAATTAAAGCTCGCCGTGGTGACCCCAGCAAAGTATTTCATTCCGTATGTGCTCAAGGCTTTTTTAAACCGCTATCCAGATGTGCAACCCAGTATTACGGTGGTAAACCGTCGGCGGATTTTGGATGAACTCAAACAAAACCAGTATCACCTATCGATTATGGGACGCGTTCCGCCAGAGCTCAAGATGGAAGCCTTCCCATTTTTTAAAAATGAATTGGTGATTGTCGCCCCACCGAATCATCCCCTTGCCAAGAAAGGTGAACTCAGCCTAGATCAATTAGCCAATGAAAGTTTCTTAATGCGAGAAAGTGGTTCCGGCATTCGCATCGCCACCGAAGAACGTTTTGCTGAAAAAGGCCATGAGATTCGTCCCTATATGGAGTTAGGC
>CBFHUY010000248.1:0-1300 GCA_965658885.1 Hydrogenovibrio sp. | reverse complement strand
CCGAGCGACTCATAATAAACACCACAACCGACCTCTACCGACAAAAATCCTCCAACATCGAGGCTGGATTTCGGTAAACTATCTGTCCGAATTCATCAAATATTGACAATATGTTTTATACAACCGAAAGAGATAAAATGCGCCAGTTCTATGTGGATACCTGGCAAAAAGCAACCCAAAATGCGCCGCTGGATGCAATGGAACAGCAAGTTGCGAAAGTGATTGAAATGCATCCGGAATACCATGCAATGCTCAATAATGCCAAGCATCTTGGCAATGACTACTTGCCCGAAATGGGCGAAACCAATCCGTTTTTGCACATGGGCATGCATTTAGGCCTGCAAGAACAAGTGGTATTAGATCAGCCAACCGGTATTCAAGCCATATACAGCCAATTAGGAGAACGCCTTAAAGATGTCCATGCAACCGAGCATGCGATGATGGACTGTTTGGGGGAAGCACTTTGGCAAGCACAACAAAATGGCGGGATGCCCGATGAAGCGGCTTACTTTAGCTGTTTAAATCAATTGATTCATCCAAAGGAAGATTAAGATGGCACACCCCCTTTCTCCGTTAAAACGCGCGTTACGCAACAGCGCCATCTTGACACTGTTGGTGGGCGCTTTAACCCAATACCAACAAAGTACGCTGAATGAGTCGCTGATGGCCATGCTGTTTACGCTTATCGTCATTACTCCGGCTTTGTGGTTATCTTATCATTGGACCCAAAAGCTCTTTAAATCGCCACCAACCGACTCAAAATAACCAGGCCTTTATGCTGCCCCTTGTGGGTATGGTTATTTTGGCGGTTAGAATGGCTTTATTTATCAGGAATCAATATGTCGAACATGACGCCCGCAGACTTTAGCATTATCCAATCAAAAGGCTCTTTAGACTGGGCTTATCCATCAATGATTCTCGCCAGCAGCGCGGTGGCGATGGGCAAAGAGGCAGAAATCTTTTTTACCTTTTATGGCATTAACTGCTTGCTGAAAGACACCAGCGCACTGAAAGTATCACCGGTTGGCAATCCTGGCATGCCGTTAAAAAGTCCGGTCGGCCCTGATTGGCTCAAGCAGATTAACTGGCGATTTTTACCGGACAGCGTTTGGGGACTGCCAGGGATGACCTCGGCCGCGACCTGGATGTTTAAGAAAACCCTACAACAACAAAACCAGCTGCCTTTTGATGACTTTCGCCAGCTGTGTTTGGAATTGGGCGTTAAATTTACGATTTGTGAAATGAGCATGCAGCTATTAGGTTACCGTGAGGAAGACATGATTGACGGCATTGATTATGC
>CBFHUY010000247.1:0-1354 GCA_965658885.1 Hydrogenovibrio sp. | reverse complement strand
TATATTGCTTATATTGCTGAAAAGGGAGATCTACTGCTGAACAGACTGAAACAAGCCCTTTCTGGTTTGGATGCCGTTGTCTCCATTCGTGGCCAAGGCTATATGATTGGCATCGAATTGGATCGCCCCTGTGCCGAGCTCGTCAAACTGGCACTTCAACAGCACTTATTAATTAATGTCACCCAAGGCAATACCATTCGTCTATTGCCTCCTTTTGTGATGTCAAACGATCAGACCGATCAACTTGTTGACACACTTTCTTCCTTAATTCAAAGCTTCAGTCAACCGAATTAAGTCTAAACGATTGCTAAATGAAAGAAGATTGCCTATGAAACAACCAAAACATTTTTTAACCCTACAAGACTTTAGCCCCGAGCAACTCCACCAATTATTATTACGTGGCATTGAGTTGAAAAACATGCAAAAGGCGGGTGAGCTATTTGAACCGCTAAAAAACAAAACATTGGCAATGATCTTTGAAAAGTCCTCAACGCGAACGCGCATTTCATTTGAAATTGGTATGACTCAATTGGGTGGACATGCGCTTTTTTTAAGCCCAGATGGCACTCAGATTGGGCGAGGTGAACCGATAGAAGATACCGCTAAAGTCATCTCCAGCATGGCAGATGGCATCATGATTCGCACCTTTGCTCATGACACAGTCGAAACCCTTTCTGCTCATTCTCGAGTGCCCGTTATTAATGCTCTAACGGATGATTTTCATCCCTGCCAGCTTTTAGCAGACATGCAAACTTATTACGAACACAGAGGCAACATCGCAGGTAAGACCGTGCTATGGGTCGGAGATGGCAATAATATGTGCCACTCCTATATTAATGCAGCCAAACAGTATGACTTCAAACTGAGAATTGCCACACCCGAAGGCTATGAACCCAATCCTCGTTTTATCAGCGGCAATGAAGACCGGATTGAACTGATTCGCGATCCAATGGAAGCGGCAGAAGGCGTTGATTTGGTGGTTACCGATGTTTGGGCGAGCATGGGACAAGAAGAAGAGCAAAAGAAACGCGAGAAAGCCTTTAAAGACTACCAAGTCACCCGTGACTTAATGACTCAAGCAGATAACGAAGCTTTATTTATGCATTGTTTGCCAGCACACCGTGGCGAAGAAGTGTCGGCGGAAATCATGGATGACCCCAATAGCGTCGTTTGGGATGAAGCCGAAAACCGACTTCATGCACAAAAAGCCTTACTTGAAGCGCTACTGGCTAATTAATCGGATCAACCTGCCGGGTCAACCAGCTTCGCCGAAATCGATTGAATTTCGCCTTTGGGTGCGGTCACCTTAATCTCTAAAGGCCCAGATACCTGCGTAGTATTGGCATCGTCTGAA
>CBFHUY010000246.1:350-1365 GCA_965658885.1 Hydrogenovibrio sp. | reverse complement strand
ATGCTGCTGTGGTCAGTCTGGATGAAGTTGGCGCCTTGCTTGACAAAAACTAGCAGGTAGTTAAGGTTTCGGGTTATCAATAACGAATCAAAAAGCTTTATTCTTTTTAGGATAAAGCTTTTTTTGTAAGAGGGGTAGGTTGCGTGAAAAATATTAGATTAGAGCAGGTTAAAGAATTGCTGGTCACATTAGAACAGCAAAATTATGATGCGGCATCTAAAGTGCTGGATGAAATTGTTGCTCATCGAGATCATGATTTACTGCATCAGGTTGAAGAAATCGCGCACAATTTGCATGAAACACTGGATGGCTTTGGTGATGATGCAAAGCTGCTGCATCATACAAAACAAGATTTGCCCGATACCACTGAACGTTTACAGTATGTGATTGAAACTACTGAAGAAGCAAGCAATAAAACCCTGTCATCCGCCGAAAACGGGTTGGCCTTACTGGAAACCTTAGCGGATTCAATTGACGGTGCTTCTCAACAAAAATTGATTGAAGATGCCAAACACGAATTGAATGAAATTATTATGGCGCAGTCATTTCAAGATTTAACGGGTCAAGTATTAAATCGCGTGATTATGCTGGTAGGCAGTGTAGAACAAAGTTTGGTTGATTTGATTGAAAAATCTGGCATTCAGTTGGATGATATTGTGATTTCACAACCATCTGCTCAGGATCAAAAAACGGAAGAAATGAAAGGATTGGGGCCGAATGTCACGCAATCCAGTCAAAAAAATGTCGTGCAATCTCAACAAGATGTTGACGACCTATTAGATGACTTGGGCATCTAGTGCCCGGTATTAAACGGATCTCATTTGATTTAGAAAGCATATTTTCTTCGCTATGGCATAGACATTGCTAATCTCTTAACTATTGAAATAGTAACATTTTTTAGTGATAGCTTTTTGACAGAGCGGTAAGCGCTAAAAAGATTAAGAGGGTTTTATTGTGGATGAAGAAATCTTACAGGACTTTTTAGTCGAAGCCGGAGAGTTGGTAGAGCAACTTG
>CBFHUY010000246.1:0-340 GCA_965658885.1 Hydrogenovibrio sp. | reverse complement strand
TTGATGAACACCTGGTTGAACTAGAACATTCGCCAACGGATTCGGATTTGCTCAATGCCTTTTTTCGTGGTTTTCATTCCATTAAAGGGGGTGCCGGTTTTCTTGGGGTAACGCATTTGATTGAAGTCTGTCATCGAGCTGAAAATGTGTTTGATAAGATTCGCAATGGGGATGTCTCTTATGATGCTACCGCTGCGGATGTCATTATGCGTGCTTTTGATGTTATTTCAGACTATATTGGTCAGTTGAATGACGGAGAAAGAGAGTTTGAAGAGGCTGACCAGGACTTGCTAGCTGAGCTGGATCAACTCTGGAAAGGTGAAGCTGCGAAACCGGAAGC
>CBFHUY010000245.1:0-1378 GCA_965658885.1 Hydrogenovibrio sp. | reverse complement strand
AATACGCGGCCATAACTTAGAACTCGGACGGGATGCGGATACGGGAGGACAAACACTCTATGTTTATGAACTCGCGCAGGCACTCGCTAAACATCCGAAAGTTGCCAAGGTTAATTTATTCACCCGCAGACTGACTGACCCCGATATTTCTTCTGACTATTCACACCCCGTGGAAACGCTGTCTGAGAAATTCAATATCATTCGAATTGATGCGGGCCCTGACACCTACTTACCCAAGGAAGCACTTTGGGATTATCTCGATACGTTTGCTGACAATATGGTGGACTTCTTTAAAAGCGAGGAAGACTACCCTGATTTAATTCACAGCCATTATGCCGATGCCGGATATGTCGGCTACCACCTTTCAAATCAACTCGCCATACCATTAGTTCATACAGGCCATTCCTTAGGGCGCGTCAAGCGAGCTCGACTGCTCGCAAAAGGACTCAGTGCTCAAGAAATTGAAAACACCTATCAAATGGCGAGACGAATTGAATCTGAGGAAGAAACACTGGCCTGTGCAGAAATTGTCATTACCAGTACCTCTCAAGAAATTAAAGAGCAGTATGAACTCTATGATTATTACCAACCCTCTCAAATGCAAGTTCTACCACCTGGGACAGACCTTAAACAATTTCACCCGCCTGCTGGAAACGAATTAACCTCAGACCTGTTTAAATACTTAACCCAACATTTAAAATCTCCCGACAAACCCATTATTTTGGCACTCTCACGACCGGATGCCCGCAAAAACATTACCTCCTTAATCGAAGCTTACGGACAATCCCCTCAGTTGCAAGCCATTGCCAATTTAATCATCATCGCGGGCAATCGAGATGACATAGATGACTTAGAAGATGGTGCTCAACAGGTTTTCCATGAATTATTAATCTCAATTGATCGATATGATCTTTATGGTAAGGTCGTTCTCCCCAAGCATCATCAACGTGACCAGGTTTCAGATATTTACCGAATAGCAGCCGCATCTGGCGGAGTTTTCGTAAACCCGGCATTGACTGAACCTTTTGGATTAACCTTGATCGAAGCGGCCGCATCTGGGTTACCGCTGGTTGCCACCGAAGACGGCGGCCCAACCGACATTATTCACAACTGCCAAAATGGCATTCTGATTGACCCTTTACACCCTGAGAGCATCTCAAATGCCCTATTAAAGATGCTCAGCGATACCCATTACAAACAAACCGCTATTGAGAACGGGCTTAAAGGGGTGTTTAAACACTATGCTTGGGAAGCACATGCAGATCGCTACCTAGAACTCATTTGCCCATTAGTCAAAGAAAATAAACGACTTGAGAGAACCCATTTATCAAGGCGAGAAGCCCTTTACTATGACCGAGCTTTTGTCAGTAGTCTAGAC
>CBFHUY010000244.1:0-1381 GCA_965658885.1 Hydrogenovibrio sp. | reverse complement strand
TATATTCACCTGGATTGGTTCCTGCTTTAGAAATTTGATCCGTGCCCGCATCATATTGACTGTTTTTATTAACGTCTGCATAAAATTCAGCCCCTGAAATATAGGGGTCAACAGCCGTAATGGTTAAGGATTTAGTGGTGGTCTTGTCGGTCGTATCTGTATTGGTTGAATCACTGCTGCTACCACCGCAACCTGTTAGCGCAAGGAATAAAGCGGTTACGAATAGTGATGGAAGGAAAGGGGGTTGATGAGATTTCATAGCAATTGCTCCTGAACGCAATGGTTTTTGTATCTTCTTATGGCTTAATGACAGCCATTGGGATTCCCCTGAAGAAAGATACTCAAAAATGAGTGTTCTTTTAGAATATACCTCTGCTGGAGAATTGCCAATTAAACCTATTAATCAGTTATAAAATTATTCACGAGCGCTTTATTGAATATTTGCCCAGGCCTGGGCAAATTTGAGCTGTTTTTAAGCAAGTGAAACCTATTGGAGAACCTATGTCGATTAGAAACTATAAATCTTTTACACCGAACATCGCAGCGTCTGCTTGGGTGGATGAGTCTGCGGTGGTGATTGGTCAAACGGAGCTAGCAGAAGAGGTTGGTATTTGGCCGAATGCAACTTTAAGAGGTGATGTGAACGCGATAAAAATTGGCGCGCGCTCCAATATTCAAGATGGCTGTGTCTGTCATACCACCCATTCGTCGGAGTTTGGTAAAGGCTCTCAGTGTATTGTCGGTGCGGATGTCACAGTGGGGCACAATGTGGTGTTGCATGGCTGTGTGATTGAAGATGAATGCTTGATTGGTATGGGGTCGGTGGTGTTGGATAATGCGGTGGTGCAAACTCAGGTCTTGGTGGGGGCGAATAGCTTGGTGCCAGCCGGTAAGGTGTTGGAGTCGGGTCACTTGTATGTGGGGTCACCGGTTAAAAAGCTACGCGCCTTAACGGAAGAAGAAAAGGCATTTTTTAAATATTCTGCCGCGCATTATGTTGCGTTAAAAAACGATTATCAGCAGCAAGCAATTGAAGCGAATAGCCAGTAATAACTATATCGATTTGATTTGACCCTGTCGGCTGGCAAATGGAAAGAGGAACAAAGGCCACAAATTGGATAAATGTCACTGCTGACCCAGGTTCAATGCTGAGGATGAGATGGATCCGGTTCAGAATATGTCGGTGTTCTTGTTGTGGTTTCTCACGTTCGATCTATGGATACATCCGAGTGCCCACTGTAGCTTGGAACTTATCAGATTTTATTGCGCTTTTTGGCGGGAAGTATCGTACCTATTTTAGTCAATCTCGTTCTTTTGCAAGCGTGGATTATAGAGTGAGAGCGCACCATAATGATTTCAGAAAGATGGTAAATGTAGTAAA
>CBFHUY010000243.1:0-1393 GCA_965658885.1 Hydrogenovibrio sp. | reverse complement strand
ACCAAACACCGATTGTAAAACCGCCAAGGCATTTTCCGACGGCTTAGATTGATTCATCAAATCGGCATTATCCATCTGTTAATTCAGTCCCTAAAATACTGGCGCTAACATAATCGATTCGGTCTGAAATAACAAGAGGGCGACTCAATTAGCGGCTTTTACGCTGACAAACATACACGCTTTCTGTCATTTCAACACCTTTGCGCTCAGCGGTGGTAGATGCGATTTTTTGTAAATCAAAACGCTCCGAAAACAATTGTGTGACTTCAGCATCGGATACCGCAAATGGCGGCCCACTCATCGCCGCCTGATCGTAATCCATCACAACCAATAAGCCTTTGACATTATCGGCACAAATAGCGGCTAAGTGTGCCACATAGCGTTGTCGCATATCCCTTGGCAAAGCCACTAAAGCAGCTCTATCGTAAAATGCCTTGACATCGCCACAGTCTTCAGCCGACAACTTAAAGAAATCGCCACAAAATAAACGCATCTCCGTCGTTTGATGCCCTTCAAACACCGCATGCTCTAACGGCTCAGCGGCAAGTTGATGTTCTGAGACAAAGGCATCCAATGCCTTTTGGCTCAATTCCACCCCTAATACTGAATGCCCCTGCTGCACCAACCAATTCATGTCCACGCTTTTACCACATAAAGGCACCAGTACGGTTTCATTTCCTTTTAACTTTAGCCTTGACCAATAACGCGTTAAAAAGTCATTCGGCTGAGGTTGATGAAATCCCTGTTGAGGTCGTTCCCACATTTGATGCCAAAATTCTGCGTCCATCTATTTCCTTTGTTATCATAAAGCCTTCATAAACAGGTCATCGACCCCGTTATCACTGAACGGGATTCAAGACCGAAAACATCATATATTCTACATTGGACAAGCTTAAATGACAGAGTCGCAACACAAAATTCCCCTGTTAAAACGTAATTGGGTTCAAAACCTGTTAACGCTTTTGCTGATTTTGGCCATTTACCTAGCCATTCGTCCTTTTATGCAAGGCGATGTGATCGAAGGCAAAGCCCCTAATCTGAATACCACCAGCATTACCGGCCAGCCGATTCAATTAGCCAACTATCAAGGACAACCTGTCTTAATTCACTTTTGGGCAACCTGGTGTCCGATTTGTGACTTTGCCAAAGACGGTATCGAACAAGTCGCCAAAGACTATCAGGTCATTAACATTGCCACCCAATCGAATGACGATGCGGCAATACAAGCTTATGCAGAAGCCAACCAAATGAATGCTGACATCATTGTTAATGATCAAGATGGACAACTTATGAAACGCTTCGGCGCACGAGCCGTTCCCGCCAGTTTTCTGGTTGATAAGGACGGCAATATTGCTTTTGTTGAAGTAGGATATAGCACCAGCATTGGCCTAAA
>CBFHUY010000242.1:0-1413 GCA_965658885.1 Hydrogenovibrio sp. | reverse complement strand
TTAAAGATCAGGCTGTCCGCTCTTACGCTTCTGTCAACAACACCAATTCATTCTCTTTAACGTCAATCTGCACACAGCCTCCTTTTTGCAGATCTCCGAACAATAACCGTTCTGCTAAAGGTTGTTTTATTTTTTCCTGAACCAGTCGAGCCATCGGACGTGCGCCCATCAACGGATCATAACCCGATTTGGCTAACCAATCGCGTGCTGACTGAGTCAGTTTAATCGTGACACTTTTATCTTCCAAGCTGGCTTCTAACGCATAAATAAATTTATTAACGACTGAATTCATTACTTCAGGCGACAAGCGTTCGAACTGTACGACACCGTCCAAACGATTGCGGAACTCTGGCGTAAAGACCTTTTTCAGCTCTGCCTGGAAATCCAAAGTATGATCCTGTTCAGCAAAACCAATACTTGACCTTGACGCTGCTTCCGCACCTACATTTGAGGTCATAATCAAAATCACATTTCTAAAATCGACTTTGCGACCATTATTATCTGTCAAAGTACCACTATCCATAACTTGTAATAACAAATTAAAGACATCAGGATGGGCTTTTTCAATCTCGTCAAGCAGAACCACTGAATAAGGGTGCTTATTGACCGCTTCCGTTAACAGGCCACCCTGGTCAAACCCAACATAACCGGGTGGTGCACCAATCAGCCGTGATACCGAATGACGCTCCATGTATTCCGACATATCATATCGTAAACACTCTATTCCTAGGTGAGTTGCTAATTGGCGGGTTAATTCGGTTTTACCAACCCCGGTTGGCCCTACAAATAAAAAGGCTGCCGTTGGGCGTGCTGGATCTTTCAAACCAGATCGAGCCAATTTTATTGAAGAAACCACGGATTGAACAGCCGGTTCCTGACCAAAAACAACGCGCTTTAAACTGTCTTCAAGCGTGGCCAGTTTATCTTTTTCTTTTTGTGTAATTTGTGAAACGGGTATACGTGCAATATCAGCCACGACCTGCTGAATTTCTGCGACTGAAATTTGTTTTTTTCGTTTCGATTTGGTTTTAAATGCCTGTTTGGCGCCCGCTTCATCAATCACATCAATGGCTTTATCAGGCAGATGTCGATCGGTAATAAAGCGTGCTGATAAATCAACGGCCATTTTTAACGCTGGCAGCGTGTATTTGACGTGATGGTGATTTTCAAATTGGGACTTCAACCCTTTTAAAATCTCAAAGGTTTCGAGTACAGTCGGCTCACTGACATCAATTTTTTGAAAGCGTCTAGCTAAGGCTCGATCTTTTTCAAAAATGCCACGGTACTCTTCATACGTGGTTGCGCCCACGCAACGCAACTTGCCAGATGACAAGGCTGGTTTCATTAAGTTTGACGCATCCATCGCTCCGCCTTGAACCGCGCCGGCACCGATAATGGTATGAATTTCATCAA
>CBFHUY010000241.1:0-1458 GCA_965658885.1 Hydrogenovibrio sp. | reverse complement strand
TGAGGCGTTGTGCTTTTTGCAGTGCATAAGCGCCTTTGTAGGCTTGGGCGGCGGAAAGATTGCGCGCGCCTGCGATAATTTTGCCAACGGTCGGTTCTATTTTTGATTCATTCGAATTGAAAAAGTCTTCAATCGCGACATAGCGTTCGGCGACCCAAGCGCCTTCATAGAGCAGCTTGGCGGTGTCTAACCAGGGCGTAAAATCAATTTCGTGAATGTCATAGCCCATATCAACCAGGTGTTGTATGGTTTGATGAAATTGCCTTTCGGCAAGCGGGTCGTCGCAAAAATCTAAACTGGCTGGGTCGGGAATACCGAGCACAGGTTTGCTATGCCAAACGGGTGGGGTGAGTTCGGTCGCTGGTCGGGCGTATTCGTCGCTGGCATCATATTGTGCCGCCACTTCAAAGACCTGATAGGCATCCTGAGCATTGAGTGCGAAAATGCTGACCACATCTTGCGAGCGTACCGCTGGCACCACGCCGCTCGTGCTGAGCAGGCCTTTGGAGGGTTTGCGGCCGATTAGATTATTAAAAGATGCGGGGACGCGTCCCGATCCCGCTGTGTCGGTTCCCAGTGAAAAGCTACACAGCCCTAAAGACAATGACACGGCAGATCCAGAGCTAGAGCCGCCGGAAATCATGTCAAAGTCAAAAGAATTATGGCAAACGCCATAAGGAGATCGAGTGCCGACCAGGCCAGTGGCAAATTGGTCGAGATTGCTTTTGCCAACGGGAATGGCACCCGCATCAATCAGCGTTTGTACCACAGCGGCAGAGCTTTCAGGCACATAGCTAAATTCTTTACAGCCAGCGGTGGTAGGGATGCCTGCCAAATCAATATTGTCTTTTATCACAAAGGGAATGCCCCAAAGCGGCAAACTATTCACTTCAGTGGCTTCTAGGGTTTGCAGATAGGGTTCGCGCTCGGCGTCGGTGAGCAAGTGAATAAACATATTGTAATGCGAAAGCTTTTCCGCCTCGGCACTGAGCTGTGTCATTAATTGACGTGGCGAAAGGTTGCCATCGGCATAGGCGGCTTGAAGTTGCGGAAGGCGTAAATCCAGTTGAGTTTCGGTTGTCATTATTCAGAAACCTCCATAATAAGTAGGGCTTGTCCGTTTTGAATCAGGTCGGCTTCATTGACCAAAATTTCGGTGACCACACCATTGCTTTCTGCTTCAATCGGGATCTCAATTTTCATGGTTTCCAGTATCGCTAACACATCGCCTTCTTCGACACGATCACCCGGTTTGACTTGGATTTTCCAGACACTGCCGGTAATGGGTGACAATGCTGCTTCAAAGCCTTCGGGGATTTCGCCGATGGCTTCACTTTGAATTTCTTCTTGGGCATTGGTCTGTTCGTAGTTGGCTTGGCCATTGGCTTCCCAACGTAAACGCTCTTCTTCAAAAGCGGTTTGTTGGGTATTTCTAAATTGCTGAATACTGTCGTCTTC
>CBFHUY010000240.1:0-1460 GCA_965658885.1 Hydrogenovibrio sp. | reverse complement strand
TCCAACAACCCGAGAATATCGACTTTATCCATTTTGAGCATCCACTTCTCAAAAGCATCCAGCTTGCCGGCGGCATAGATACCGCCGACCAGCGCACCAATTGAGGCGCCCGAAATGGATTGAATTTGATAACCATGCGCTTCCAACCAGCGAATAACGCCAATATGCGCCATTCCTCTGGCTCCGCCACTCCCTAAAACCAAAGAGACGGTCTTATTCGATTGTGTCACAACCTCTCTTTCACTCAAGCGACACCTCCTGCGGATTGCATAAAATGACCAGGCCTGGTCATTTTGTTATTACGCACGATGATATGGGTGGTTTTGCAATAGCGACCAGGCTCGATAAACTTGTTCTGCCACCACCACTCTGACTAAGGGGTGAGGCAATGTCAGTTTAGACAGCCCCCACACCCACTCGGCTTGTTGCACTAAAGCGGCATCTAAACCATCGGGGCCACCCACAATCAATGCGATATCTTGTCCCGAGACTAACCAGTCGTCTAACTTCTTTGAAAACCCGACGGTTGATGGCATCTGACCATTTTCATCTAGCACAATCAGTTTTGCCCCTTTGGGAACGGCTGCAAGAATACGTTTGGCTTCTTCAGCCTTATATTGGCCAACCGATCCGCTTTTGCCTCTTTGCGCCATTGGAATTTCAACTAATTTAAGCGAACAGGCGGCAGGTAAGCGTTTGGCATATTCACCATAGCCCGTTTGCACCCATTGCGGCATCTTTTGACCAACGACAATAAAATGAATAACCATGCGATGCTAATTTAAGCTTGTTCCGATTGAACACTGGTACTGGGTTTAATATCCCAAAGCTTTTCTAATTGGTAATGGGCTCTTGCCGATTCTGTCATCACATGAACCACCGCCGAGCCAATATCCACTAATACCCAATCCGGTTCTGGCCCTGCTTCCACGCCCATTGGCGGCTCACCCGCATCTTTAAAAGCTTGTGCTACCGCATTACCGGTTGAGCGAACATGGGTGGTTGAGGTACCCGTCGCAATAACCATTTTATCGGTAAAGGAACATAAATGAGAGACATCTAATACCTGAATATCACGCGCTTTCGCATCCTCTAAGCTTGAAACAACAAGGCTTTCTATTTGTTCGGCATTCATCATCTAGCAGGGTTCTCTTTGGTTATCACCGTTTCAAACGGCGTGTGTCGTTCATCACGACACTAGTTAATTGAAGATTGATATAAATGGTTTTGTTGGATATAAGCGGCCACATTCGCAGGCATCAAATAGTCCACTGGATCGCCATGCTGTAAATAGGCTCTAAGCGTCGTCGCACTCAAGTCCAGCTGGGTAACGGGCAGGTCAACAATTTGCCCTGCATTCTGCGTTAAATGCGGCACCCAATGGTTTAAAAAGATTTGTCCTACGGCACCTTGTCGCGGCAAAGGTTCACCCGGCCGATGCGTGACCACAATATTGGCCA
>CBFHUY010000239.1:0-1468 GCA_965658885.1 Hydrogenovibrio sp. | reverse complement strand
CAATATTTTCTTGTGAAAAGAATTGTGCCATCATCATGTCACGAATGGCTGATTTAAAGGCTTCAAACCGTTTTGGAATCACCCCAGAACCGACCAGGCCTGGTACTTTTTCAAATAACATGTGAATGGCTAACCAATTGGTCAGCGCGCCGGACAGTGCAAATAACCCAATCAAGGTTAACCAATCAATATGATGGATATATCCCGCTAATAAAATAATCAAACTGACGAGGTTGGTAAAAAAACTCTTTATCATACTCAGGTCTCTTTCTTATCTATAAATGACGTTAAACAATAAATCTATGCTGTAAATGGGGCTAAATTGGCTCAAATCAACTCAAATATTGACCAGGCCTGGTGGTTATTTCGACCCTTGACGCCTCGATGGTTTTATTCGATTAGGGGCTTTTTTACGGGATGGAACCTCTTCCCTGTGATTTTCACCCTTGACTTTATACTGGCCTCTACCGGTAGTTTTAATCGGTTTTGTCTTTGCCTTTGATAACGCTTTACTTGATAGAGCAGAGGTTTTATCACGTAAATCTGGACTTTTTTCTTCTGGCAGACCCACGGACTTTAATAATTGATTCACTTGCTTCCAAGTAAGCGGTTCAGATTTGCCACGTTTAAGCATTCTAGGCAAACTAAATAACCCGTAACGCGTTCGAATTAATCGACTAACTTGTACGCCTTGCGACTCCCAAATTCGTCTAACTTCACGGTTACGGCCTTCTTTAATCACCACGCGATACCACTGGTTAATGGAATCTTCTTCTTGTTGTGGGATTTTACCGATGGTTTCAAAACGCGCCATGCCATCGTCTAGCTTCACCCCTTTTTTCAATTGCTTTAAAATGTCCTCACTAACCTCACCAAAGACTCGAACCGAATACTCCCGTTCCACTTCATAAGACGGGTGCATCATTCGATTCGCCAATTCACCATTATTGGTCAGAATCAACAGTCCTGAGGTATTAATATCCAAACGGCCAATACTGACCCAACGACTGTTGATAATGCGCGGTAGACTGCTGAAAATCGTTTCGCGGCCTTTTTCATCTTTACGCGTACACACCTGCCCTTCCGGCTTATTGTATAAAATCACTTGGGTGGGTTGCTTTTCAAGGCGGGTCTCTTTGACCAAATTATCACGCACTTTAATGGCATCGGTTGGCAAGGCTCGATCGCCTAAAGTAGCGACCTTGTTATTGACTTTGACCAGGCCTGCTTCGATGAGTTTTTCCACTTCTCGACGTGAACCAAATCCACCTCTGGCAAGAATCTTTTGTAACTTTTCACCGACGGGTTGCTTTTTGCGTGTTGTTTCGTTTTCTGTGCTCATGGGCTAAAGTCCTACCATTTTCAATAAAGCCCCTTGTATCGCTTGATAAGGGCCTGAAATAATTGGGCCAAGCACCCCTAAAATTAATAACCCTAATAAGATAAATAAACCGTAGGGTTCCAGTTG
>CBFHUY010000238.1:0-1474 GCA_965658885.1 Hydrogenovibrio sp. | reverse complement strand
CAACTGGCTATGGCAATTTTTGTGGTCTCTTGTGCAAAAATATTGCTTATTTCCGAACGGGTGAGTACAAAACCATTAACAATTCAAAATTGTGGTTCTTATTGGGGATTCCTCTGGGTGGATTTTTAAGTGCTTTGCAATCCCCAGAGGCTTGGCATTTTACCTTTAATATGGGCATGTATGATGCGATCCTGCCGCAAAGCGATGCTGGCAAAGCCATTTGGTTAATATTTGGCGGGGCTTTACTCGGATTTGGTGCGCGCCTAGCAGGGGCTTGCACCACGGGTCATGCGCTGGTCGGCGGAGCGATGCTCAATCCTCCGAGTTTATTGGCGGGCGGTATCTTCTTTATGAGCGCATTTTTAACCACCCAACTGCTTTTCGGTACCTAATAATAAAGGCTTTATCATGTTAGCAACCCTTAAATCTATTTCACCAAAGACTCGAAACAACTTTTTTGGTTTGTTGATGGGAGTGACGTTTGGTTTTTTTATGAGCCATGCCGGCGCAACCACCTATGATTTTCACGCCAAGATGTTTTTGTTTGAAGATTTTCAATTGATGATTGTCATCGGCGTTGCTGTGATGGTGGCGATGGTTGGGGTGACGATTATGAAGCGCTTGCACGTGACGGCCATTGCAACGGGTGAAGAAGTGGATTTTGTGAAAAAACCCTATCAAAAAGGGCTGATGGTCGGGGCTTTGTTATTTGGTATTGGTTGGGGAATGACCGCCTCTTGTCCAGGAACCATTCCCGCGATGATGGGCGAAGGAAAAGTGGCTGGCATTTTTGCTTTTTTGGGGCTGTTAGTCGGCACCACCGCCTATGGCATTTTACAAAGCTTTATTCAGTTTCAAAATCACCCCCCCACATCCTGTTGAAGGGGTCAATGACGCCCCTTAAAACAGTGCCTTCTTTGGCACTGATCCCTCCTCAAAGGCTCAAATAGAATAAATTGTCAATCATTTCAAAAGATTAAAATAATTTAATCTCCATTCCAGTATAATACGTTCTTTTTGAAAATTGAGAGCGCTTGAATGAAAACAGATCATATCCGCAACGTTGCGATTATTGCCCACGTTGACCATGGTAAAACCACCTTAGTTGACCAACTTTTACGTCAATCAGGGACCTTCGATGATACCCGTAAGGATATGGGGGATCGCATGATGGATTCCAATGATCTGGAAAAAGAGCGCGGTATCACTATCCTATCCAAAAACACCTCTGTACTTTGGAATGGCTTCCGTATTAATATCGTGGACACCCCAGGCCATGCCGACTTTGGTGGTGAAGTTGAACGTATTTTGTCGATGGTGGATTCCGTTTTACTATTGGTGGACTCGGTTGAAGGGCCGATGCCGCAAACCCGTTTTGTCACAGAAAAAGCTTTAAGACAAGGCCTAAAGCCGATAGTGGTGATTAATAAAATTGACCGACCTGGCGCACGTCCTGATTGGGTATTGGATCAAA
>CBFHUY010000237.1:0-1499 GCA_965658885.1 Hydrogenovibrio sp. | reverse complement strand
ATTTTTTCGATCTGCTGACCTTCTAAATCTTGAATTAATTGATAGCGGGTCTTAAAGCCAGTCAAATCATCCATGGTTCGATAGTGCGTTAACCGCTCTTCTCGCTCAATCGCGTCGGTAATATCCTGCCGTGCCGCCAAATATTCAACCACCTCACCCGCTTCATTCTTGATCGGCAAAATCGCGATTTTAATCATAAAGAGGTCGCCATTCTTTTTGCGATTTTGCAATTGGCCTGTCCACAATTTTCCGGACTGAATGGTTTTCCATAGCGCTTCATAGGTTGCTTGGCTGGTATAGCCCCCTTTCAAAATCGAATGTGGCTGACCGAGCAATTCATTTCGACGATAACCGGTCGATTCTAACAATTGATCATTCACTTCGGTAATCATGCCATCCAAATCCGACTTAGAAACCAAACTGGTTTTACAAAGCAATTGCGCATATTGTGAAACTTGAAAAAGCTGTTGGCGTGTAGACTGCAGCTGTGTTTCTAGGGTTTGCTGCTGTTGTTGTTGCGCTTTGACTTTCGTTCTCAGCAACTCATAAAAAAACCAACTTAAGCTAATAAAGGCCAACAATCGCAATAAATGCCACCCCCACCAAGAGAAATCCCATAGGCTTGAAATCGCAAAGGATAAATCAGAGGCCACCATTAAAAAGGCAAAGCCAGCAATCATTAAGTATTCCGTTGCATCATGTTTAAAATATTGCGCAATAAAATAAACACCCGACACCACGAACATCAATCCGGCCAATCCATTAATCGTCATTGCAACCAGGGTAAATTCACCTTGATGATCCGTCATGGCAGGCACCAACTGATCAAACTGAATCGACAAAAAGGCAAATACGGCCATCACAATCAATACCGCACTTTTTCGTGGCACCGGAATTTTCCAGCTTGCGCCCTGTGCAAACACGCCAATCATCAGTAATAAACTGGCAAAAAACCCCGATATGGAATGAAACCAAACAAATAAGGTTTCTACATTCATTGCCGCATGCACAAGATCTAAGATGGCTAATGCCAAAAAAGCCCTGACCACCCAATGAAAAATTGGCTTCAACTGGCGATAGGAAAGTGCCTCCGACATAATAATGGCCATGATAATCGCCAATACCGCCCCCATCACTTCCACTAATGAATGCAGCGCAAACTGAATCCACTGGCCCTCTATAAACACATAACCAAAATAATTGAACACCAGTGGCACCCATAGGGTGATGAAAATCATAATAAAAACGTTTTTATAGTGCATCAACATCGGCTTCTCCAGACAGGTCACGGAATAATACAACCTGATTACGTCCTGATTCTTTGGCATGATAAAGTGCTAAATCCGCTTGCTGATACAGCAAATCAATACTGGCAAGCGACTGCAGTTTGCCTAAAGTAATGCCCACCGATATCGATAAATATCGGCTGACAGCATTTTGGGGGTGTTCAATGGTCAAAGCTAAAATGCTTTGTCTTACCTGCTCAGCAAAGGCTTTTA
>CBFHUY010000236.1:0-1500 GCA_965658885.1 Hydrogenovibrio sp. | reverse complement strand
TGGGTTCGCCAAGTAGCTGACACCAAACGCCACGGCCGTTAAAGTCCCTTTGGCGATTTCCGCTTCCGCTTCTGCTGCGTCATAGCCCATATTGCCCATTAAATTCCCTTGATAAACCTCGTGTGCAACTTTAAGCACATCTGCTTTTTGGACACCAAAGAAATCTCCCCGCATCACATGCAAATACGCCAAATCATAATCGTTCAGTTTTTGGCATAACCACTGCATCAATCCAGCCGGATCGCTATCCACCATGCTGTTATAACTATTCAGCGGTGACAGGCGCAAACCAACGCGATCTGAACCCCACACCTCACAGACGGCGTCCAATACTTCTAGTAGCAAACGCGCGCGATTTTCAATGGAACCGCCATATTGATCGGTGCGATGATTACTGCCATCACGTAAAAACTGATCTAATAAATAACCATTCGCGCCATGAACTTCTACGCCATCAAACCCCGCCAATTGGGCATTGATTGCGGCTTGCTTAAAGCCTGCAATAATCTCTGGAATTTCATCCAAACTTAACGCCCGAGGTACGGTATAAGGCAGCTTACCTTCCGGGGTATGGACTTCGCCCTCAATCACCAAGGCACTGGCCGAAACGGGCACCTTGCCATTATTTAAAGCAGGATGACAGGCACGTCCACCATGCCAAATCTGTAACACAATGCGCCCGCCCTTAGCATGAACCGCATCGGTCACCGCTTTCCAGCCAGCAATTTGTGCGTCAGAATAGATGCCCGGCTCCTTCCAAAAGGCACTGCAGCCTGCCATTGCCATGGTTGCTTCAGCAATGATTAAGCCGCCACTGGCACGTTGTGCATAGTGTTCGGCCATTAAGGCCGTAGGGATATGATCCACCTCGGTTCTTGCGCGCGTTAACGGCGCCATGACAATACGATTCGGAAGCGCTAAAGCACCCATTTTAACGGGCGTAAATAAATGTGGATATGGATTTTTCATAAGATGGCTCTATTGGTTTCAATTAATGGAATTGTGAATAAGTGCCGTCATCTTAACAATGCAACCCCCATCCGTACAGTGACCCTTTTGGAAAAGCTTATTGCGATTTGCGCAACGATTGCCCTGAATTAAAACGCATTATAAAAGGGTAAAAACCGCTTGCTCGTCAAAACGGGATTTTGGTAATTGCGCATTAAAGTCATCCTCAGCATGAAAGCCGAGTGCGACGACGGCCACAGCGGTTAACCCTTGGGCAGACAAGCCGAACTCCTGATTCAGCGCATCCAAATCGACGCCCTCAATCGGTACCGCATCGACCCCAATCAACCCAGCACCCAATAACAAATTACCGATATTCAAATACACTTGCTTCTGCGTCCAACAAGCGACATCATCCCATTCTTTACGATGTAAGTCGGCATAGAATCCACGAACTTTCAATGCCATGGCCTTAGCTTCGGCTTGCGGAAAACGACCATCTTTGTCTTCCTGATCCGTCACTTTTTGCAAATAGTCATCCGAAATATCAGT
>CBFHUY010000235.1:0-1504 GCA_965658885.1 Hydrogenovibrio sp. | reverse complement strand
TAAGTTAATGCTATTTTCCAAGCTTGGATCAAGCTTCTTACCGCCTTCTTTATAACGCCAATGAGCAGCAACACCAAACTCAGCATGATGATGCATTTCATAAGTCCGAATTTGCACTTCAACCGGTTTCTCTTCGGCCCCCATAATCACGGTATGAATGGATTGGTAACCATTTTCTTTTGGGCTTGCAATATAGTCATCAAATTCTTCACGAATATAGGACCAGCGACTGTGAATCAGGCCTAAGACTTCATAACATTGTTGTACCGTATCGACATAAATCCGAACCGCTCTTAAATCATAGAGTTCATCAATCGGGACTTTTTTACGGTGCATTTTTTTCCAGATACTATAAATATGCTTAGGACGGCCTGAAATATGAAAGTCTATGCCGCTCTGTTGCATCATCTCTTTCAAGGTATGAATAACCTTTTCAATATAAGCTTCACGGCCTTTACGGTTGGCATCGAGTTGACGGGCTACTTCTTGATAAGTATCTGGTTGCAGGAAGCGAAATGATAAATCTTCCAGCTCCCATTTGAGTTGTGCAATGCCTAAACGGTTTGCCAGCGGCGCAAAGATTAATTGCGTTTCGTATGCAATTTGCTGACGAACAGATTCGGGTTCATGTTTGAGCAAACGTAACCGAGCTACCCGATAAGCCAGCTTGACAATCATAATGCGAATATCTGAAACCATTGCCAATAGCATTTGTCGCATGCGCTCGGTCTGTTGTTCGCTGGAAATACGATTTGAGCGGAAGTCTTTAAAATGGTTGAGTCGACGAATGCCTTCAACCAGTTCAGCGATATTTTTTCCAAACACCGCTTCGATTTGTTGAAATCCATAGTCGTTTTCCAAAGCCATATCACTGAGTAGCGTGGCGATGAGTGTGTCTCTGTCTAACTTCAAATCCGCTAGAATAACCGCTACATCAATACTTTTTACCAAGCGCTCATGAGGCTCATGACTCACTTCAACCGCGATTTCACAGGCTTTCAATGCCAAAGCATCTTGCGGGTGCGTAGAAAAAATTTTTGAGTAAACGGACTGAACAGCGTTCATTTAAAAGCCTTATAAATCTGAAAAACGATAAAAAACTATTTTAAGCGAAATGAATTTACGTTTGCAGTTGTTTTAAGAAGACCCGTAAAAGGATTCAAATGGGTTTATTCAAGACTTTTATCAAACCCAAGAAACCTACTATTTTTCGAAATGACGATTATGTCGGTTAGATTGTCGAATGGATAGAGAAAAAACAAACTGCTTTGTTTGGCTTAAATGGGATTCGAAAGCGTGTAAAATAGCCTTTTAATCCGATATCTATATTATTTACCCAGCTTCAGTACCGCCAAAATGCCAAAAACAACAACCCCCAACTCACACTCAACGATGACCAAAATGGCAACCAATAGTGCTTCAGGCTTTTCTGTTGCCCCGATGTTGGAGTGGACCGATCGTCATTGCCGTGTTTTCCATCGTTACTTAACACAGCATGCTTGGC
>CBFHUY010000234.1:0-1588 GCA_965658885.1 Hydrogenovibrio sp. | reverse complement strand
ATAATTCCCAATACATCACCGATCTTTGCTTGGGTATGACACTGTAAGCAGATGGGTCGTGCTAATAAGGGTTTTAAGGTTTGAATCCCATGGGGGGTTTCTACGGTCAAGGACTCTTTGGTAGATAGCACTTGATCGTACAAAGGTTGCATATCAGAATCGATACCATTGGCGAGTTTACCAAATTGACCATTAACAATGTCAGACCGATATAACGAAAACCGTAAATCATGTTCGGCATAAGTTTGTTCCATTTCTGCCAAAAATCCCAGTAATTCATCACGATTCCAGCCTTTGCTCATAATTTGATACATATTATTAAAGGACAACGTGATAAGCGTTTCGGCACTGCGTTCTGTTTGATTGGATAAGCTTTCCGTAAAGATTCTTGATGCGGCAACCATGGTCATAGAAAAGACCGCCAAGGCAGCGATTAAAGCGCCTAATAGCATGGTTTTACTTAAACTTCTCGGTGCACTCTGTCTCGGTTTAGCATGATTCATAGCGATTTGGCATTCATCCATTTAAATTACTGAATAAGTAGCCCTAGTGGCTAACAAGGAAGATCAGTTTAATAAAATGGCAGTTTAACCAAATTCAACGGTTGAAGATAATTAATAAAACTTATTTACCCATGATAGTAAATTTGATTATTCCAACCAATCAAAAAGCCCATTTTCTAGGGTTATTGCCAAATTACGGGGGGTTTGAGTGAAGGCTTCGGCTAAAGAGAGTTTAGAGATGTCTGGATGGATGGATAAACATTGTTTAAAGGGCAGTTTTGTGGCTTGATTTAGATTAAGTTTTCCACATAAAGCAACGGTCGATACTTGATGGTCTTGTGCCAATTGCGCCATTCTGAAAGGCAGTTTGCCATACTGACTTTGTTCATCAATGGCGCCTTCCCCCGTAATGACCAAGTCAATTTGATGTGTTTGAAATAATTGGGGTAATTGCAACGTATCTGACAAAAGATCAAAGCCTGACACCAAACTTGCTCCCAAAGTAGCCACAAAACTGGCGGCCATACCACCTGCCGCACCGCCGCCTGGCAAAGATCCAATATCATGCTGATAATGAGCATTCAATTGCGTTGCCAAATTTGTCATACTGGCTTCTAAGCTTTGCAAACTGTCATTTGGTGCGCCTTTCTGGGGCGCAAACACGCGCGTTGAGCCTTTTTCCCCCAACAGAGGGTTGGTAACATCACAAGCGATAACCCATTCAATTTCAGCCAGGCCTGGTTGTTTTACTTGAATGCTTTCAAGTTCAAACAGCCCGTTAGCCCCTTTTTCAACAGGCTCTCCTGAGGCAGTGACACACTCAACGCCCAGTGCTTGTAAAGCACCAATTCCGCCGTCCTGAGTCGCACTACCACCCAGTCCGACAATAATTTTTTTAGCGCCCATTTCAATGGCAACGCTTAATAACTGTCCAGTGCCATAGGTACTTGTTAAATAGGGATTTCGTTCATCTGGCGACAGACAGGGCAACCCGGAAGCCTGTGCCATTTCGATGATGGCCGTTTGATTTTCTGGCTGCCAGGCAAAATCTGCTTTTATGGGTCGTCCCAATGGATCTTGAACAA
>CBFHUY010000233.1:0-1596 GCA_965658885.1 Hydrogenovibrio sp. | reverse complement strand
GTATCATTGTCGCCTCTCACAAAGACCTCCACGAAGCCGTTAATGACGGACGCTTTCGTCTGGATTTATTCTACCGTTTAAATGTCTTCCCAATCGAACTCCCCCCATTACGTGAACGAGATGGCGATATCCGACTGCTGGCTCGACATTTTTTAAACCAAGCCAATCAAGAATATCATACCAGCACCATCTTCGATAAAGGCACCATGACTTTTCTGGAGGCTTACGAATGGCCTGGAAACATCCGCCAATTGGAAAACGTGGTCAAACGAGCTGTGTTAATGGCAGACAAAGGTCGCCTCATTACAGCCAAATTAATTGAAAAGATCATTCAAGAAGAAAGTGCCATTATTCACGGTGGACACGTCAAACCACTTGAAAACGAACGCAACTCACCGCCCACTTTTGAGTCTTGGCCAACGCAACAGAATCATAATAGAGCACCATCGGCTGGCGGCTATCAACCGCCACAAAATAATCACCAGGCCTGGTCAAATGCCCAGCAGACACCGGATGAAAAACGCGCCTACTGGCCAGTTTCAGAAGACGAATCTGAACAGCTCAAACAAGCCCTTGAAATGGCACGCGGCAACAAAACCCGTGCCGCGCTTTTGCTCAATATGACCCCACGCCAATTCAGCTACCGCATGAAAAAACTGGATTTATAACGACCAATTGATTGCATCAATCGAATCCAAAAGAACCAGGCCTGGTTCCATCAGCCTAGCCTGTTAATGAGGGCGCTGCTTAATTTTTTTAACCGACTTCACCAATTTGCTAAAGCGTTTTCCTTGTGCACGCTTCTCCGCTAAGGTCGCCGCATTCAAGGCTTGTTCTTTCTCTAATTTTTGATAATGACTCAATCGGCGTGCATCCAATTGACCAGAATCAATGGCCGCCAGAATGGCACAACCCGGCTCCGTTTGATGTCGACAATTGGAAAACTTACACTGCTTAGATAGCTCATAAATATCGGCAAAAGTATGCTCCAAACCTGCTTCACACTCGACCAATTGTAATTCTCGCATACCTGGGGTATCTAGCAATAAAACACCAGATGCTGTCATGTGTAATGACCGGGCTGTGGTCGTGTGTTTGCCTTTGCTATCATCCTCTCGAATGCCTTTGGTTGCTTGCACTGACTCACCCATTAGCGAATTAACCAACGTTGACTTCCCAACACCAGATGACCCCAGAAATGCAAGCGTACTACCTGACGAGAGCCATAGACCCAATGGTCGTAACGTCTCTATTTCATGAGCATTCACTGCAAAAACAGCTAACATAGGATCCAATGATTGAACTCGGTCAACAAACTGGCTGGGATCATCGCAAAGGTCGGCTTTTGTCAATAAAATCACTGGCTCAACGCCAGCTTCGTGTGTTAACACCAGATAGCGCTCAATTCGATTTAAATTAAAATCATCATTTAATGAGCTCACAATAAAGACCGTATCGATATTGGCGGAAATCAACTGCTGATGCGCACATGTTCCTGCTGCTTTTCGAACAAACAACGATGCTCTATCTAATAACCTTACAAACTGAGCTTGATGATCAATCAAAATCCAATCGCCGACAGCTAACGCGGGTATG
>CBFHUY010000232.1:0-1616 GCA_965658885.1 Hydrogenovibrio sp. | reverse complement strand
GTATCCTCGCCCACATCCATTTCAAATTTTTGCATCTGCCGAATGCGCTTTTGGCCTTGTTGATCAATCAGGATCATTTCCATTTCGGCGGTGCCTTTATCTCCATCATCTCGTTGATCGACCTGGTGTGCAATTTGATCGGCGGTGATTGCAAATGCCAAGCTACCGTAGATGGCCAATAGCATCACCAGGCTGGTTTTTATTAGGGTTTTCATTATGCTTTCTCTCCATTACTTTCTGGTGTTTGTGAAGTGGGGGTTTCAGGACAGGTCAGTGCCATTAATGCGGGTGCCAATAGGAAAACAGCAATCAAGGCAACGGCAAAGGCGATGGCCGTTAACAGTCCGAATAAGAATAGATTCGACATACTGGCAAACAGATACAACATAAAACCAATAAACAACACCAGGGTGGTAATCATCATTGCACGCCCGCTAGAGGTTAAAGTCATTTCAACACTTTGCCGGTTGGAATAGCCTTGTAAATAATAGCGCCGGAAGTTGTGCATAAAATGCACGATATCATCCACGGCGATCCCGATAACGATTGCGCCAATTAACATGGTGAACAAATCCAAAGGCAGGCCAAATACCACCATCACCGCCAGAATAAATAACACTGGCAGCAAGTTAGGAATCATTGCCAATAACCCAAGTTTCACGCTCGATAATAACAGCATTAACATGGCGGCAATCACCACAAAGGCAATCACATAACTTTCCCCCGAACTGGTCACGGCTGCAGAAGAGGTTTTTGCCAAGAGTGGAATCATGCCGGTGGCGGTCACCGTAATGTCTGCGGGCAAATGCTGTTTCAAAGATTCTGAAACTTTCTGCAATAACGCATCGTAAGCAAACGCATCCACCCAAGGCGTTTTGACGGTAATTCTGGCTAATGAAAATTGGGAATCGACAAAATCTTGCAGGTCGTCCGACCCTGAATTTTCAAACAACAGGATTTCTTGCGGAATCAATTTTTCGTTTTCCGCCAAACGGTAATATTCTGGGCGATTTTCATTTAACGCCTGATGAATCTCTTTTAATACATCCACCAAACTCAATGCTTTTCCGACTGCGGCCTGATCAGTTTTGATGGTTTGCAAATCGTCCACTGTGGCTTCAATCGCTTTTAAAACCGTTAAATCATACAGGCCGTTCTGGCGATGGGTATCGAGAATCAGTTCCAGCGAAATCGAGCCTTGCATTTTGTCATCAATGGTTTCCGTTGCAATGCGGGTTGGGTGGTTTTCTGGAAACCAAATCAGCGGGTTATGCGAATAGCTGACTTTGGACGCCAAACCAATACTGGTGAGCATAATTAAAAACGAAACAATGACAATTGACTTGGCATGATCTTGTGAAAAGTTGGCGACCCATTTTAGAAATTGATCCAAACGATCGTGATGTTCTTTGTGTTCAGCCACCACTTTACGCCGAATCGGCAACGCTAAAATCAGTGCGGGTAATAACACCAAAGTAAAGATCAGCGCAATCATCACCCCCAATGCGGAGAAAATCCCCAAATCGGATGCCGGCGCAACCGAAGACGGTGCAAACGAAGCCATACCAGCAGCGGTGGTTAACGAGGTCATAATGACCGCCAAACCGGAATGCTCA
>CBFHUY010000231.1:0-1650 GCA_965658885.1 Hydrogenovibrio sp. | reverse complement strand
TGGCAGAAGTGGTGCAAGTGGTGGCGACCACCGATCGGGCAGCTGTTGGTGAAATGATTACCATGCCGGATTATGTGGATGTCATTATTCCGCGCGGCGGCAAAGGATTAATTGAGCGTATTAGTCAAAGTGCACGCGTCCCCGTCATTAAGCATTTAGATGGCATTTGTCATGTCTATATTGACCAAGATGCCGATGCTGAAAAGGCTGTGCGGGTTGCTTTTAACGCAAAAACCCATCGTTATGGGGTGTGTAATGCGATGGAAACCTTGCTCATAGCCGAATCAAGAGCCGCTGAAATCCTACCAGGCCTGGTTGAAATGTATCAACAAAAAGGCGTGGTCTTGCGGGGTTGTGAAAGAGCGCGTGCGGTGGCTGAAATGGACGCTGCAACCGAGGCGGATTGGGAAACCGAATATTTAGCGCCGATGTTGTCGATTCGAGTGGTGGCGGATGTGGCCGAAGCCATGGATCATATCGCACAATATAGTTCGGGACATACCGAGTCCATTATTACTGAAAACGTGACGACAGCACGTCAATTTTTAGCTCAAGTGGATTCCAGTTCAGTGATGGTGAATGCGTCCACGCGCTTTGCCGATGGCTTTGAATATGGCCTAGGAGCAGAAATTGGTATCAGCACGGATAAGTTTCATGCGCGAGGCCCGGTTGGCTTAGAAGGACTGACATCGCAAAAATATATTGTTTATGGTGATGGCACTATTCGTGAATAATCGGAGCCGTTTGAAGGTGCTTTAATAGAACTTCCTTGGCGTGGCAGATAGCATGAAAGGCTTCTGCTTCACCCCCTTTGTCTGGGTGGTGAACTTGGGAAAGGATTCGAAACTGTTTCATGACCACTTTGGCGCCGTTTTCAGGATCTAGCGTGGTTGAAATGTCTAGACACTGTTTGGCCTCATGAATATCGGCATCGCTGTATCCTTTTGATAAAGCAGATTGATCGCCAAAGCTTTGCCAAAATTGGGCAATCAGGTCAATAACATCCTGTTCTTGAGTGGTTAAAAAGGTGTCGTAATCGAGGTAATAGCGCTTGATTTCATCCGACTCTGTGATGGCAAAAGCGGTTTGTTCAAGTGACGCCTGATCACTCTTTAAACATGTTTCCAAAGTATGAATGCACAATCGCCCTTTGTTTTGTTGTTGCCATTTGTCTTGTAAACGATAGAGTAAATGAAACAGCAAAAAGTGCCCGCGAAATAAAGCAAGTGGTTCTAAAGATGGCGTGAATTGTGAAAACCCTTGGTCAACTAGGTATTTCATAAGGTCATATTCTTTGAGGGTATCGCCTTGTTTGAGTCGAAGGTAGACCACTTCTTCAAATTGGGGGGGCAGGGGCGGCTGAGTCGAATTGGTAAATGCTGGATTGGCGTGGGTATCGCTTGACATAGTTGGTATAATACCAAAAAAATCATAGAGAAGTTGCTTTGAAAACCAAACGTTTAATCGGTATTAATGGTGGGACTTTTGATCCGATTCATTTTGGCCATCTTAGGCCTGCACTGGAAGTTTTATATGCGTTGAACCTTGATGAAATGCGGTTTATGCCGGCGTGTTTACCTGTGCATAGACCTCAACCTTTGGCTTCGATAGAACAGCGATGTGACATGATTGAACTGGCGATTCAACATC
>CBFHUY010000230.1:0-1654 GCA_965658885.1 Hydrogenovibrio sp. | reverse complement strand
CTTATAAGGCAGAACATTATATTCGGTCTTCTCAAAGGTCACGGAATAGATCATATCGCCCCCGCCTTGATAAGGTGGCATCGCTTCAAGCAGCGCTTCTTTTCCATATAAAACGCCCACGCCTGTCGGGCCATAAACTTTATGTCCTGAAAAGGCATAAAAATCACAACCAATGTCTTGAACATCCACGGGCATATGAGGAACCGCTTGAGCACCATCCACCAATACGGTCGCACCCACTTCCTTTGCCATTTGAGTCATCGTCTTAACCGGATTAATCGACCCCAAAGCATTGGACATATGAACAACCGAGACCAGCTTGGTTTTAGGCGTTAAATACTCGGCAAAATCCGCTAACGATATCTCTCCGAGATCATTTATTGGCAATACGATTAATTTGACGCCCAAAGCATCGCGCAACATTTGCCAAGGCACAATATTAGAATGATGCTCCATTTCAGTAATTAAAATTTCGTCACCCGGCTGAAGGTTTTGTCGCCCCCAGGTTTGGGCGACCAAGTTAATGGCTTCGGTCGTACCGCGGACAAAGATAATTTCCTTGCTAGAAGCGGCATTTAAAAACTGTCGAGTTTTCTCACGGCTCGCTTCATAGGCTTCGGTCGCTCGTTCACTTAAACCATAGACGCCACGATGCACGTTGGCATTCTCCATTGAATAGTAATGCGCAATACAATCAATCACACTTTGCGGTTTCTGTGATGTTGCACCACTGTCTAAATAGACCAACGGATGACCATTTTCAAATTGGTTGAGGATGGGAAATTGATTTCGAATATCAGCGAAGTTCATAAGGTTTTTTACCAAAGCGGTTGCTATTTTATGAGTGTGGGCAAAAGTCGATTGTCGACTATAACTTGCCCACAACCCGTTGCGTTAACCAAGCTTGCATAGCTGGCTGAGTCTGAAATTTCTCTAAAGGTTCTAATAGAAAAGCCTGGGTAATCAGTTGCATCGCATCTGCCCGTCGGATCCCTCTGGCCTGAGCATAAAAGAGCTGATCTTCATCTATTTGCCCAGCGGCACAGCCATGCGAACACTTAACGTCATCGGCATAAATTTCCAACTGCGGTTTCGCATCCACTTTCGCCTTTGGCGACAATAACAAACTCTTAATATCCATTTGACCATCCGTCTTTTGCGCGCCTTTTGCCACTTCAATCATGCCCGCAAAAACACCGCGTGCCGCGTCCCCTAAAACCATTTTATGCAATTGACGACTTTGCCCATGCACGGCATGGTGTTGAGTCAAGGTTCGGGTGTCCAATAACTGCTGATCACGACCCGGCACAATAGAGTCCTGAGTCGTTTCAGCGGCATCACCCTGCTGCTGAGCCACACTATGATGTCGTGACAGTTGAGCGCCTAACGCCAAATACGTACTTTCAAAATTTGAATTCGCTGCTTGGGTCACCGTTTGATGATTAAAGTAAAAGCTTTGATGACTCAAATCTTGCAATACCACTTGCTGACAATAGGCATCTGCCTCAACCGTGATCTGGCCGACACCATTGATCCAGGTCATGGTTTCATCGGTCAGGCAAACGAACTGTTGCAATAATTGGCACTGTGCCGCATTTCCTAAATGCACTTGCACTCGAGGGGTCAATACGGTCCCAGATTGGGTTTGAACAAA
>CBFHUY010000229.1:0-1724 GCA_965658885.1 Hydrogenovibrio sp. | reverse complement strand
TATTTATCTGCTCGTCTTCGTTGTTTTATTCGTAATTCTCCGTCTTTGTAGTCTAGTTCAAATAAGGTCAAGTTTATTTTCTGATGTTTACGCCGAGCACCTTGTATCAATAAGGTTCAGAGCACTCTTTAATTTATAAATTGATAGGATAATATTATGTCTAATACAACAACAGGAACTGTTAAGTGGTTCAACGAAGCAAAAGGTTTTGGTTTTATTGAGCAAGCGTCTGGTCCAGATGTTTTTGCTCACTTCAGCGCGATTGTTAGCTCTGGTTTCAAAACGTTAGCAGAAGGTCAAAAGGTTGAGTTTTCAGTTACTGACGGTCCAAAAGGTCCTCAAGCTGAGAACATCGTTGCACTATAAGTAACGATTCATCTTTGATTGTAAAAAGCCAGGCATTTGCTTGGCTTTTTTATTGCGCCAAGACCTGTATTCTGCCCAGGCCTGGTTATTATTTGCCCTCCTCATCGAAATCACACCTTTTAACAAGCATTCCAAATCACAATTATCATGTACAATTTAATGCTAATTAGCCGTTTATATAACTAAGGCGCTTCATTATGGATATTTTTCAGAAAATCTTTTTATATTTAGGGTCGGCGATTGCTGCCTGTTTTTTATTGGTGGTCTTTATCGTACTGGGGACAGCCGAAAATGGGCAGTTATCAGTTGAAGGCTTACAGCACCTATCTGCCCCACTCACCTCTTTTTACGACCTCTTTAAGTGGTTTGTGTACTTATGGTTATTGAGTGGCCTTGTTTTACTCTTTCGCTTTTTAAAGCGACGCTTTGGACGTTAATAAAAATGCAAATCCAATGGTATCCAGGGCACATGCACAAAGCACAAAAAGCGGTTCGTGACATTTTGCCGCAAGTTGACTTAATTATTGAAGTACTCGATGCTCGCATTCCTTTTAGTAGCGAAAATCCGATGATTGCTCAATTACGTGGCGACAAGCCCACCTTGAAAATTTTGAATAAATCCGACTTAGCCGATTCTGAAAAGGTTCAACAATGGCAAGATTTCTTTGCCTCGTCAAGCCATATTCAGACCTTAGCCATTCATGCTCAACAAGCCGATCGTAAAGAACGCATCTTAAACCAAATCAAACAGATGGTTCCTCGCGCTGAAAATTCGGTCAAAATCATTCATGCATTAATTCTTGGCATTCCCAACGTCGGCAAATCGACCCTAATCAACACGCTTGCCAGTCGCACCATTGCCAAAACGGGGAATGAACCAGCGGTCACCAAAATACTGCAACGCATCAAACTTGAAGATGGGATTACCCTGTTTGATTCTCCAGGGCTATTGTGGCCCAATATTGAAAATAGCCATTCTGGCTATCGTTTAGCCATCACGGGCGGCATTAAAGAAACAGCTTTTGAGTTACCTGACATCGCTAGCTATGCTGCCGAATATTGCCTGAAAGCCTATCCAGAGCGTTTAAAAGATCGCTACCAATTAACGGAACTGCCTGTCGATGGCCCCTCTCCAGAAATTACCTTTCTTGAACAAATTGGAAAAAGCCGAGGCTGCCTGGTTTCGGGGGGGCAAGTTAACCTCGACAAAATTTCGCGAATTTTTATAACTGAACTGCGCGAAGGATTGCTCGGTCCAATCTGTTTTGAGCTTCCGGAAAATATGATAGAGGAATCTCAACAAGTTGAAGCGCAACGCGTCCTCAAGGCGGCTAAAAAACAACAGCGTTTAGAAGCCA
>CBFHUY010000228.1:0-1753 GCA_965658885.1 Hydrogenovibrio sp. | reverse complement strand
ATTTGCATTTCCGGCAGGAACCTGCAACTTAATATAGGCTTGAATCTTCTTTGCCATTCTATTCTCCTTATGGGTAAAACGTCTTTCGACTCCCCAGGGTGATAAAAACGCTTACAACTTAGTAAGCACTAACTAATTAACTTTTTTCGACTTGAGTAAACTCTAACTCAACAGGGGTTGAACGACCAAAAATCAAAACCGATACCTGCAATTTGTTTTTATCGTAATCCACTTCTTCAACAACCGCTTCAAAATCATTGAAAGGCCCATCGATAACGCGAACCATTTCACCTGGCTCATAAATCACTTTTGGCTTAGGCTTATCAACACCTTCTTCCACTTTTTGCAAAATACGATCTACTTCCCGCTTAGAGATAGGCGCGGGACGATCTGAAGTCCCACCAATAAAGCCCATCACCTGAGGAACGCTTTTCACCAAATGCCATGTATCGTCATTCAATTCCATTTGCACCAATACATAACCCGGAAAGAATTTTCTCTCGGAAGTTCGCTTTTTACCGTCACGAATCTCAACAACCTCTTCAGACGGAACCAGGATTTTTCCAAAGGCATCTGCTAAACCTGCGCGCTCAACATACTCTTCTATCCCCTTCTTTACCTTATTCTCGTATCCGGAATAGGCATGAACGACATACCATCTTTGAGCCATACTAACCACCCTGTCCTGTTAACAATTGAACCGCCCACAAAAAGAACATATCAACCAACCACAAAAAGATACTCATAATAATAACGACAACAAAAACAATGAGCGTCATCTGCACGGTTTCAGGGCGAGTTGGCCAGATAACCTGTTTAACTTCCTTTTTTGCATGGGAAACATACTGAAACCATGCACGGCCCTTTTCTGTCTGATAAAACACAAAGGCAGAGACTGCCACGCCAGCCAGCACACCCAGCACTCTAACGACCGCATGCGCATCTGCGTAATAATAATATCCAATAAAGCTTGCGATCAGGATTGCCACCGCCATAAACAGCTTTAGCGTTTCTAATGAACTGGTACTTGTTGAATTATCTGCTTTATGACTCATAACTACTTAATATCTAAAATAAAAACGACCCGTTAAACAAACGAGCCGTAAAGAATTTGGCAGGGGTAGAGGGACTCGAACCCCCAACACCCGGATTTGGAATCCGGTGCTCTACCAATTGGAGCTATACCCCTAAGAAAGAAACGTTGAACGTTTCAGCACTCGAAAAAAAAGGGGATTATACAATCCCCTTTTTTATTTAGCAAGTGCTATTTGAGTTATTCTACTACTCAATAATTTTTGCAACAACACCCGCACCAACTGTACGACCACCTTCACGAATCGCGAAGCGTAAACCTTCGTTCATGGCGATTGGGTTGATTAGGGTAACTGTCATTTGTACATTGTCACCAGGCATAACCATTTCGGTTCCTGCTGGTAGCTCACATGCACCTGTTACGTCTGTTGTACGGAAGTAGAACTGTGGACGGTAACCCTGGAAGAATGGTGTATGACGACCACCTTCATCTTTTGACAGTACATATACTTCAGCTTCGAACTTGGTATGAGGTGTTACAGTACCTTTGTGTGCAAGTACTTGTCCACGTTCGATATCTTCACGCTTTGTACCACGCAATAGGATACCAACGTTATCTCCAGCTTCACCTTGATCTAGAAGCTTACGGAACATTTCTACACCAGTTACGGTTGTGGTGGTGGTTGGACGAATACCGACGATTTCGATTTCTTCACCAACT
>CBFHUY010000227.1:0-1762 GCA_965658885.1 Hydrogenovibrio sp. | reverse complement strand
TATGGCGTTTTTATGAAGATAAACGTCGCCATTTAAGTCAAAACAAACTGCGCAAACTCTGTAAAACCAATTTCCTGTCGTACCTGCGGATGAAAGAGTGGCACGATTTGTTTTTTCAATTGGAAATGAACTTAAAACGCATGGGCATTAAAGTTGGGGATTTGCATTTGTATGAAGAAGTTCAGCAAGGCAAAACCGTCACCGAACGTCTGTCGGATTTGCATTCTATGGCGGTGCATCGTTCTTTAATGGCAGGGTTATTGGGGAATATTGCGATGAGAGACGATGAAAATAGCTATCTCGGCGCGCGCAATACCAAGTTGTTTATTCACCCCAGTTCCGCATTATTCAAGCAAAAACCCAAATGGTTGCTGTCCGGCGAACTGGTAGAAACCACCAAACTCTATGCGCGAAACAATGCGGTAATTGATGTTAACTGGATTGAACCCTTAGCCCAGCATCTGATTAAACGGCATTATGCCGACGCCCATTGGCAGAAAAAATCGGGGCAAGTGGGTGCTTTTGAGTCGGTAACGCTGTATGGGCTGCCAATCGTTAATCGACGACGCTGCAATTATGGTCCAATCAATCCGGTGGAATCGCGCAAGTTGTTTATACAGTTTGGTTTGGTGCAGGGGGAAATGCGTTCCAAAGTAGATTTTTTCAGTCATAACCAGCAACAAATTGCCGACATTCATAAATTGGAATCCAAGCTAAGACGGCCGGATTTTTTAGTTGAGGAATCGGTATTGTATGATTTCTATGATGCCCGTATTCCAAATCATATCTATAATCAGCCGGCTTTTGAAACCTGGGTCAAGCAGACTCAAAAGAAAGATCCTGACAAAATCCAATCACTCTATTTAGCGCGTGACTTCTTATTGAAGCAAGCGGTTGATGAGCGGGTTGCGATTGATTACCCCGACCAACTCCAGATTAAAAATCAACTGAACTTACAAGTCGATTACCAATTTGAACCGGGCAAAGCGGTGGATGGCATGGTGGTGAAATTGCCCTTGTCAGCGTTAAACCTAGCGCAAACAGCAGACTTTGAATGGTTGACCCCCGGGCTATTAAAAGAGAAAACGGCCTTTTATATTAAGGCGTTACCGAAAAATTTACGCAAGCAATTTATTCCGGCACCGCAAACGGCAGAAGCGGTATTGGCTGACATGTCTCCCTCTAAGCGGATTGAGGGCCGTACAGCCGATTACGTTACCCAATTGGTTTGGGCACTGAATCGCCGTGCACAAAATCGGGTAGCGGTGGCTGATTTTGGTGAGGTGGTGTTACCCGATTACCTAAAACCCTATTTTTTGTTATTGGATGATAAGGGTAAAAAAATCGCTGAAAACAGTGATTTGGACACACTGAAAACAGACTATTTGCATCTAGTCGATGCGCGTATTCAGAAGCATCAATCGCATAAACAAACCGAACATCGCATCGTTGAAAGTTGGGACTTTGGTGATTTAGCGGATTCAAAAACCATCCGTTCTCAGGGACTGGAAATGGTTGCCTATCCTGCGTTACAAAAAGTCGATAATCATATTGAACTAACGCTATTGGGCGATATGGATGAAGCCGAACAGCATCATCGTCAAGCGGTGATTGTGCTGATTAAGCAAGCGCTTGCCGATAAAGAAAAATATTTACAAAAGAAGTTGCCGTTACAAAAGGCCTGTTTATGTTTTGCACCCTATGGTAATTGTCAGTCGTTAACGCAGCAAATTATCGATCGTGCTTTACTGGAATGGCTTCC
>CBFHUY010000226.1:0-1812 GCA_965658885.1 Hydrogenovibrio sp. | reverse complement strand
CACTAACTCTGGGGAATAGATCATCGCCAAGGTCTGCCCTCTTCTTACACGTTCACCCGTAAAGCTGACAAATAGTTTTTCAATCCTACCCGGTAAGTGAGACGATTGCGAAGAGATCTTCGTTTCATCGGCGCTGACCTTCCCATTCAAATGTACCTCTTTGATTGGCTTTTGCTTTTCAACAATAGCGGTTTGTACGTTGGCTAATTGCATAGCCGTTGGTGACATCTTGATCTCGAAGTTCTGTCTATCCTTATCTTCTGAAACGGGAATCAGATCCATTCCACATAATGGACATTGTCCAGGTTCACTTTGCCGAATCTGTGGGTGCATTGAGCACGTCCATGTTTCTGCCTCAGCCGCTTTTTCCGTTTTATCCTCTTTACTTGAGGAATCACCTCCAAAAATGATCCATCCCAGGAATAGTCCAATGACTAATGTCGGAATAGCAATGAGTAACTTATTCTTTATATTCGCTTTCATCTTATTCAGTTTTTGCCGTTAAGTATTCAATCTCTGCCATCGCTTTATACGCCCTAGTAATAGCTTCAACCACGGCTGTTTCATAATTTAAGACACGTTGTTGAATGCGCAGGATCTCTTCAAAATCATCCCCTGAATTACTGTATGACTTGAGCAATAGGTTCTCGATTTGTTGCATTTTTTCTATTTGTTGTTGATAGAGTTGATTCAAATCCCGGGCTTCAGTGATCTTATATTTTTCCATTTCGTAATCAGCAACGACCTTGTTTTTATAGGCTTTCTTCTGGTTTTCGATCGACGCTTGTGTTAGATTGGCTTCTTCGATGGCTGCCTTATACTTCTTACGAAAAATGGGAATCGAAACACTAACCATCGGCATCAACACATCTTTACCGTTATCGGGAAGCGTAACCCCATCTCGCTGACCTACGAATACGTAATCCACGCCAACTCCAAACTTAGGTAACCCTTGCTTTCTGGCGAGATTTGCTTTTTCAACGGCTGATTCTTGCAGGAGATCCAATGCCTTTAACTGAGGATCACTGACAAATAAACTATCTTTTCTGTAGCGATCATTCAGGTTAGGAAATACAAGCGTATCCGCGATGAGCACTTCTTCCATTTCCTCACGGTTTAACAATGCATTGAACCGCACTTTCAACGGTCGCTTTTTAGTTTCCATTAAAGCGACCTTCGTTTTTGCGTCGTCGATCAGCACTTCTACCCTGATAACATCGGTCATGGCGCTTTTGCCGTTCTCAAACGCTCGTGTTGCTAACGTTTTGTAGGTTTCGAGGATTGCGATATTCTCTTGTTGCAATTTAATTTTCTGCTCGATCTCATACAAAGGATACCAGGTCAGTTTTACCTTTTTAAACAATTCCAGTTTAGCCTTGAGAAACTGCTGGTAATTTGCTTCTGCTTTCAATTGATAAACCGACCCTGCTGTTTTTAAGGTACCAAACCATGGAAACATTTGGGACAAACCAATCTTCGCTTGTTGTGGACCTACTCGTGTCTCTACAGGTGAAATAAATACTCCGAGGGACAATTGAGGATCCGGTAATTGATTGACCTGAGCAACTTTTTTCAACGAAGCTTCAAATGCAGCATATTTTGCTTTAAGCCCTGGATCATTTTCTGCAGCCGTCTTCAAATACTCCTCGAGTGTTTGTCCAGTCACCGAGATTGCTGAGCAAACCCCAATGATCAATGTGATTAACAATTTATATATCATGTCGATTGTTTTTTAATTTTTCGTTCTTCTCTCCAGCTGTAAAGCACTGGAACAATGAAATAAGTAATTGATGCTACGATCATCCCTCCAAA
>CBFHUY010000225.1:0-1836 GCA_965658885.1 Hydrogenovibrio sp. | reverse complement strand
ACCGGAACCAAGCGCACAGTCAACCGGCTTATCATGATGATCTTGCATTGCAGCCAATTCCAATGTGACATTACCGGAAGGTGTCATAATTTCAATGGAATCCCCGATACAGAATTTGTTTTTAACATCGATTTCCAACAGGCTTTGTCCATCACGCTCAACCACATCAATCACTTCACCAACAAATCGTTGTTGATCGGATTTGGAAACGCCATAGTCATAGTTTTGATATTCGGAATGCACATGACGGCGCAGGAATCCTTCGGTATAACCGCGACTGGCCAGACTTTCCAGTTCGCCCAATAAACTTCTATCAAATGGCTTGCCTGCCACCGCATCATCAATCGCTTTTCGATAAACCTGTGCGGTACGCGCCACATAGTAATGTGATTTGGTACGCCCTTCGATTTTTAAAGAATCCACACCCATTGCCACCAATTCGGGAATGAGTTCAACCGCACGTAAATCTTTGGAATTCATAATATAGGTACCATGCTCATCTTCATAAGCTGGCATATATTCACCTGGACGCCCTTCTTCTTCCAAGAGCATGGTTTTATCCGTAGGCTTGCCAGCACCAATCGTTACTTCAGCCTGACTCTCTTCGGATTCCGGTGTGGTTAAATCCGTGATATTGGTAACTTGATCCGTGGGGATACCGACAATATCGCCACTGTCATCTTCTTTGCCTTCATAGGTGTTGTAGTTCCAACGACAGGCATTGGTGCAGGTGCCTTGGTTGGCATCGCGTTTATTGATATAGCCGGATAATAGACAACGACCCGAATAAGCGATACACAAAGCACCATGCACGAACACTTCCAGTTCCATTTCAGGGACGGCTTCACCGATTTCACGGATTTCTTGAATCGATAACTCTCGCGATAAAACAACGCGACTCACGCCCTGATCATACCAAAACTTGACCGTTGCCCAGTTCACCGCATTCGATTGCACCGATAAATGAATTTCTTGCTCAGGATATTCCGCTCGTACCATCGCAATCAATCCAGGATCAGACATAATCAATGCATCCGGCTTCATGGCGATAATAGGGGCAATGTCGCGCATATAGGTTTTGATTTTGGCATTATGCGCCGCGATATTGCTGACCACATAAAACTTCTTGCCCAGTGAATGCGCTAAGTCGATGCCTTTGCGAAGGTTTTCTTCATCAAATTCATTATTACGCACCCGCAAGCTGTAACGTGGCTGCCCTGCATAGACGGCATCCGCGCCATAGGCAAAGGCATATTCCATATTTTTAAACGTGCCCGCAGGCGAGAGGAGTTCTGGTGAAAAATGTTCTGCTTTCAAGGCAAAGGTCTCTTTGTTAAATATCCGAGTAATTTGGTTGGTATTTTACTTTATTTCTAATTTTTTTGCATGATACGGATGTCGATAAATCCAAAAAACATTTCTATTTTCGGACACTTACCCACTTAGAGTTTCGTTTTAAAAACCTCATTAAGCGCTTGATGCCAAATCTGTTTTTTGGTTTCAAACGGCATTCTGGCATTGGCGGGACTGGTGGAAGGCAAAGCTTGCACCCGTAACGATGCGGGTAATAATTGGTTTGGCAACACGGCTTGTTTAAAGTGCTTTTCAGCAGCTTTGCCATTTAGCAGCACAGTATTCAAGCTGGGATACTGCTCAAATAGGTCACTAAAGGCATTGGCCACTGGCTGACGAATCGCCGCATCCAAACTGCCTGAACGTTCACAGGCTTGCAATACATCCCATAATGCCAAACTCGATTGTTCGATTAATGCACGTTTTTGTTGAAGCGTTGCTATCGGCAACTGAAAATAATCTGCCATAATCGGCCAAAAAGCA
>CBFHUY010000224.1:0-1847 GCA_965658885.1 Hydrogenovibrio sp. | reverse complement strand
GTCAAAATGCCAGCTTTCCGGCGGTGATTCAAACGCACCTCACTCAGCTGTTTGAACAACTTTTCCGCCCCAGTGGCCAACTCACCGCTAAAGACCTTAAAAACCAACTGCTCGCCAGTGGGTTATTTTTAGAAAACACCTTGGCCAAGCAAGGAAAACCCGCCAAAGGCGATATTAAAGCGAAATTATTGCAATTATTAGCGCTCACCCAACAACAGAATACCAACAAAGAAACTGACTTGCTTAAGCTCTCTAAAGCCATTCACCAAACCCTAAATAAATTAACGCTACAACAATTACAAGCGTTCGAAAACCCAAGCATGGTGAGCATTCAATTGCCACTTCAACCCAATCGTCAATTCCAGGAAATCTCGATTGATATCCGTAAAATTAAGACGCAAACGGAACCGGTTTGGGAAACGCTGCTCAATCTAGAGTTAGAACAGGGAGAAATAACCACCAAATTGACGTTACAAGGCGAAAATGTATCGATGAGTTTTTGGGCAGACAACCAGTCTCTTGAACAGCAAATCGAATCAGGATTCCCCCTATTGGAAGATGCGTTCAAAGAAGCCGACATTCATCTATCACAGCTACTGATTGCCAAGCAAAAACCCACCACAACCGCTCATGCCAAAAAAGTGGCACTGATTGACATCCATATTTAATTCATCAATACCCAATCATTTCCCACGAAAAAGGGGCAATTTGCTATTAAATATAAAATCGACTGGATTATCACTAGACCTTTTTAACTAAATAAGGTAAGTTATTTGGCATATTTAAGGGTAAGTGAATCATTTATTATGAGGCCGAAACATGAGCGAAAATATCGAAGACGTTCAAGAGCAAATTAACCAGCACAGTGATGCGGATAATCAAATCCTAAGCTTTCTGCTAGGCGATGAACAATATGGCGTGGACATTCTCAGAGTGCAAGAAATTAAAGGCTGGGAAAGAACGACCGAAATACCCAACTCACCTGATTATGTCATGGGCGTCATTAATCTTCGAGGTGCCGTGGTTCCAGTGATTGATTTGCGTGTTCGCTTTGGTCTTGATAAGATTACTTACGATGAAAGCACCGTTGTTATTATTCTTCGTGCTGCTGACGAACAAACTGGAATTCAAAAAATAATTGGTATCGTTGTCGATGGGGTTTCTGATGTACACACCATTGATTTAAACGCACTACAGGTTTCACCCGAAATTGCGGGAAGTATTCACACAGAGTATGTGCGTGGACTGGCGACCTTTTCCGATAAGATGGTCATCGTGCTCCACATAGACCAACTTGTCAGTAATGGTATTTTGAAAGAAATCAAAAAATGCCTTGCAACAGATGAATAATTGTATAATTATTGAAATTTAAAAATATCGTTTAATGAATTATTGAGAGGATAACAATGTCTAAAATTCTTGCAGTTGACGACTCTAAATCTATGCGTCAAATGGTTAGTATGTCACTCAAATCGGCAGGTCACGATGTCACCGAGGCTGAAGATGGTGCGATTGCTTTAGACATTGCTAAAAGAGAACAGTTTGATTTGGTTGTTACGGACATCAATATGCCCAATATGAATGGTATTGAACTGATTCAAGCACTGAGAACCACGCTCCCTAATTACAAATTCACCCCTATCCTATGCCTGACCACAGAATCGTCTGGCGACATGAAGACTAAAGGTAAGGAAGCCGGCGCAACGGGCTGGATTGTAAAGCCCTTTAGCCCTGAAAAGTTACTATCTGTTATTAGTCGAGTTTTATAACGTATTACAACCAATTTTGCTAGAGGTTAATAATGAGCGAAAACATCATTGAACTACCTGAAAACTTGACCATTCATC
>CBFHUY010000223.1:0-1855 GCA_965658885.1 Hydrogenovibrio sp. | reverse complement strand
AAACACTCAAACCTGTGTCGATTCCACGGATACAAAAAAAACTACAGGCTTTGTGAAATTCCTTTCAGAAAAGTAATTATTGGTCATAAGGAACGCTTATGCCATAATAATCTCAAGTTGATTTTATTTTTTAATTTATGGTAAGGAGTTTAGGATTTTATGATCTTTTTAAAAGCACAACCTGGTTTGTCATGGCGTTCGATTGTTGGTTTAAGTTTGGGTGCGCTATTGAGTGTTGGTTTGTTAAGCGGCTGTAGTGAAGAGTCAAAACAGAAAGCCAATGACGCTATTGAAGATGCCAAAGAGATGGCGCAAGATTCAATGGAAAAAGCCCAAGAAACCCTAGAAGAGACGGTTGATGAAGCTAAGGAAAAAGTGGGAGACGTCACTGAGTCGGTCACGGATTCCGTGACAGAAACGGTTGAAGAAACTTACGAAAAAGCCAAGTCATTGAGTGCGGCTGAAGCGGCTCCCATGCTATTGGCTGAAAATGCAGCCTCTGGGGTCGAACTCTATAAGTCATGTGTTGGCTGTCATGGTGCTAAAGGTGAAGGTGGCGTAGGGCCAAGATTAGCGGGTCGGGATGCTGAGAAAATGTTAGCCAATTTAAAAACCTACCGTGAAGGTGGACAAGTTGGGCCAATGAGTTCTCTGATGACCCCTTATGTTAAAGGGCTTTCTGATACAGACTTAAAAACGATGGTGGATTATATCAGTCAGTTTTAACCCCATTTTCTGGGTCGGTGTCTTCTGACCGACCTTGCAGCCCACCCGAATGATAAAGGATCACTTTCGAATTGGGTGGGATTTTTTGCTGCTGCATTTCTTCTAAAAAACCATGTACCATTTTGCTGGTATAAACCGGATCTAACAAAATACCAAAATGGCTTTCAAACCAATATTGATCGGTTAGACAGGCTTCTGTTGTTTTGGCATAACCACCGCCACTGTATTGGGTGAGCAGCTGCCAAGTGACAGTGCTATCTTTTGAATTGTCTTCAATGCCAGAGTAATGTCGAATGGACGCTCGTAAATAGTCTGCTTGATTCAGGGTTGCGATGCCCAAAAGGGTGCGAGAACAAACCGAATTTTGTTGACTCATTTTAACCAGGCCTGCCAAGGTGCCACCGGTTCCCACTGCGGTATAAAGGTGTGACCAAGTCGGGCATTGCTGATCCAGTTGTTCGATCACGGCTTCAAACCCTTGTATGGCCAGTTCATTGGTTCCGCCTTCTGGCAGAATGAAACTGTTAGGAAAATCCTTATGCAGTTGCCGTAAAAATGCTGCGCTTTGCTTTTGTCGATAAGCCTGACGGTTTATAAAATGCAATTGCATACCCTTTTTCTGAGCGGTCAATAAGGTCGGGCTCCATTTTTGAGGGCAGTTTGCCAGCTCCTCGCCCCGTATCATACCAATGGTTTCGAACCCAAATGCCTTGCCCGCCGCAGCCGTTGCCGCAATATGATTGGAATAGGCTCCGCCAAAGGTAATGAGCTTGCGGAAGCCTTGCTTGCGAGCCTGTTCTAAGTTAAACCGCAGTTTATGCCATTTATTGCCTTGAATGGCAGGGTGATTTAAATCATCGCGCTTCATCCATACCTGTATTTGGTAGTCATCAAATAGTGGGTGCTTAAGCGGTTGGAGTGGTGTGACAATCGATGTGGTTAGCAAATTAACGAATCTCAATTTTATTTGGTAGAATAGCGCTTTATTTTAACGGAAGGGTGGATGACAAGGATGGAACATTTAACCACAAGCTTAGATGTGATGTTTATTTTGCTGGGAGCCATTTTGGTGTTGTTTATGCACGCCGGGTTTGCTTTTTTAGAAGTGGGAACCGTGCAACATAAAAAC
>CBFHUY010000222.1:0-1904 GCA_965658885.1 Hydrogenovibrio sp. | reverse complement strand
GTTACAATACCTTGATTTCTGATATGCGAGGTTTAGCCTCCATGCGCCAAACAGGATGTCCTGTGGTTTTTGATGCAACCCATTCAGTACAGCAACCAGGCGGTCAAGGCACAACGTCTGGCGGTCAACGAGAAATGGTACCGGTATTAGCAAGAGCGGCTATGGCCGCTGGTGTGTCTGGTGTCTTTATGGAAACGCATCCTGACCCCGAAAAAGCCTTGTCTGATGGTCCCAATATGTGGCCAATTGGCAACTTAAAGCCATTATTAGAAACCCTCAAAGCGATAGATGATGTCGTTAAATCGCAAGGGTTTATTGAAAACCTTTAGTGCGCTAAAGGGGATACAAGATTGATTGTCATCTGATTTACATCTTATGTGATTATGATGATACCGAATTGAAATGATTTATTAAAAAATTTAAAGATAGGAAGCAAAGCATTATGTCATTGATTCAAGATATTAAAGCACGCCAAGTGATTGATTCTCGTGGCAATCCAACCGTTGAAGCGGATGTGATTTTGTCGGATGGTTCAAAAGGGCGAGGCATTTCACCTTCTGGTGCTTCAACAGGATCTCGTGAAGCCATTGAATTGAGAGATGGTGATAAGAGCAAGTTTGGTGGCAAAGGTGTATTGCAAGCAGTCAACAATATCAATACTGAAATTAAAACATTGTTAGTGGGTAAAGACGCAACGGATCAAGCGGCCATTGACCAGGCTATGATTGATTTAGATGGCACTGAGAATAAAGCGCGTTTGGGTGCAAATGCCATTTTGGCAGTTTCAATTGCCGTTGCCCAAGCCGCAGCCGCTTCAAAAGGCTTACCCCTTTATGCTTATTTGAAAACGGATGACTATAAACTGCCAGTGCCAATGATGAATATCATTAATGGTGGTGAGCATGCTGATAATTCTGTGGATTTCCAAGAATTTATGATTATGCCAGTCGGCGCACCAAGCTTATCTGAAGCGGTTCGTTATGGCGCTGAAATTTTTCATGCATTGAAAAAAGTACTTCATGATAAAGGCTATAACACTGCCGTTGGTGATGAAGGTGGATTTGCACCTGATTTGAAATCAAATGAAGAAGCGATTACCGTTATTTTGGAAGCGATTGAAGCTGCTGGTTATAAAGCCGGTGAAGACATTATGATTGCGATGGATGCTGCTTCTTCTGAACTCTATAAGGATGGCAGCTACTTCCTTGGTTCAGAAAATAAGACATTAACCTCTGAACAGATGGTTGATTTATTGTCTGATTGGGTTACGAAGTATCCAATTATTTCGATTGAAGATGGTTTAGATGAGTCAGATTGGGATGGTTTCAAATACCAAACCGAAAAAGACGGTCATCGTCTACAAATTGTTGGGGATGATTTGTTTGTCACCAATCCCAAAATTCTAAAAGAAGGGATTGATAAAGGGATCGCTAACTCAATTTTGATCAAAATCAATCAAATTGGAACCTTAACGGAAACTTTTGCCGCCATCAAAATGGCGAAGGAAGCGGGTTATACAGCAGTAGTTTCTCACCGTTCAGGTGAAACGGAAGACACGGTCATTGCCGATATCGCTGTTGCAACGGGTGCAGGTCAAATCAAAACCGGATCCTTGTCGAGAACGGATCGTATTGCTAAATATAACCAGTTGATTCGTATTGAAGAAGCGCTCGGGGATGAAGCCGTTTATCCTGGAAGAGATGCATTCTATAACCTGAAGTAACGATGAATGGCCGTTATAGCCAACTGCAATGGTTGGTTGTAACGGCAATGATCCCACCCAATACGAGAGGTTCTGTGAAATTCCTCACCCTGGCATTAGCCGTCGTTATTCTGATACTACAAGTCCGTTTACTGTCATCCGATGGTGGCGTTGGCGAGTGGTTTGCCCTTCAATCGAAGCT
>CBFHUY010000221.1:0-1915 GCA_965658885.1 Hydrogenovibrio sp. | reverse complement strand
TAGTTGATCAGGCACTTCTTGAAACCATTCCGCACTGCCGTTATCGCCAAACACCCGAATTCTTAAGCCATTTTTGTGTCCATAAGCAGCCTTACTCACCCAGTAAGCGGCGCGCATAGAGTCACTATAATCTACCCATAAATAGGCATCATCGACAATACCAGCATAACGCGAAAAATTGTGAAAATCGCCCAAGACCTTACGAGGATGCTGACCAGAAACAAAATGCACAAGATGATGCAAATGAACGGCTAAATCCAATAGTATCACTGGAATAGATTCATCTTTTAATCGCCAAGCTTGCGGCGAGCCTGTCGCCGCTTTATTAATAAAAGCATCTGACTGCATTTCAATTTGAATTTGTGAGAGCTTACCCAGTTCACCATCTGAAATCCGTTGCCGCATTTCCCGCACCATCGAATAGCCGCTGTAATTAAAGGTCACCGCCAAGAAACCTTGGGTTTCATCAAGCGCTTGTTTTATTTTTAACGAATCTTCTAAACTGGCTGTCAGCGCTTTTTCGCAAATAACCGGAATATTTTGCCTTAACAGTTCGCAAACCACTTCAGCATGCATCGGGGTTGGCGTGAGCACGACAATGGCATCCAAATTGGCCTTTTCCGCTGCAACATATTCGCGCCAAGTTTCATAAGGCTTAAAATCGGCAATATGCCAGGCCTGGGCCGTTTTAAGGTTGGTTTCTGGATCCCGACTAAAAAATCCGGACATCATTTGCCATTTATTGTCGAGCTGGCTTGCGACATAGTGTGCATAGCCCACGGCAGAGTTGACACCGCCTCCGATTACCCCAAGTTTGAGAGGTTTAGCCAGCGTTTGTTGAATTGATACACTCACATTCATCTCCCTTAACTTGATTGACTCTGTTCAAAACCACCCCTCATTCATCTTTATAAACATAATAGAAATCTTGTTGGCTGGCTTGTGGAAAAAGCGTGGTCACTGCTTTATAGTATCGGCCACCTAGTTCGATTTCTTTAAACCCAAAATAGTCATTCATCAATTTGACATACTTATTTTGACGGCTAATCACCGCAACCCACGGAACACTGGGATAATCTTCCGCGCATTGTTTCAACTGCCAATCCAGTGCCACCATCGCTTCTTGAAAAGCGGTTTGAGCATTGCAAACAAACCAACCGCCAATTAAAAATGACTGTTCATCAACTTGCTTAACGTCATCCCAAATATACAGTAACGGCTCACCCGTTGCTTGCGTCATTAAAAATGAACGTCGTTGCGTGTTAAACCACCAAAGTGCATGGTCAATCGGTTGGATCGGTTTCAGGTCCAACATATTTTGACAGTTTTCCGGCAAATTACGACTTGCCAAATAATGGTTTAAATCGGCATCTTCAACCGCTCTTAGCCGTCGTCCGCCCGCTAATTCAGTCCATTGATGGGGGGGGGGATTCGGCTTTATCCGTTCAGAAACCTGGCCTGAAAGCATAAAATCAGCCACACGTTGAGCACCCAACGTATCAATGGCAACCTCACTCGAAGCAAATAGCTGCTGGATTCTGTGTTGATTTTGCTGACATAAAAATATCCACTGGGCTAATTTCACAAAGTCAGCATTTTCTATACAGTTAAGATGAAAATAATGTCCAATCGCATCCAATAAAGCTTGATCCGTTTGTTGATTGTCAGCCAAAGAAAACGTGATCGCTGGTTTGTTTAGGGCGCGCAATGCATATACTGTACCGCCGGCAACCCCAACATACAAATCACACGCCTTCAATTCAGCATCTAAATTGGTTTTTCCTTCAACAAAAGTCACCTTCATCTGTGGAATACTAAATTGTGAAAATTGACTTTTAATGCGTTCACGATTCTGCATGAGCGGCCCGATCACCACTTGAAGGTGAAGTCCCTGCTGATTTGAGGCATCTTCCTG
>CBFHUY010000220.1:0-1917 GCA_965658885.1 Hydrogenovibrio sp. | reverse complement strand
CGCCACTCATCAAATAAATTGACCCCAAACCCGGTCCGTTTAATCGACTTTAAAAATTGTTTTGGAATAATGGCATCTGTATCCACATTCGCTCGATCCATCGGAGCCACTATGGCAGTGAGTTTTATAAACTTTTCCATTGTTAATCTTATCCCTTATTGGTTTGAACCATTCCATTGACGCACATCGACAAAATGCCCCGCAATGGCTGCTGCCGCTGCCATTTGTGGACTGACTAGGTGGGTTCGCCCCCCTGCGCCCTGCCGCCCTTCAAAATTACGATTGGAGGTTGACGCACAGTGCTTACCACTGGGCAAACGATCAGCATTCATGGCCAAACACATAGAGCATCCTGGATTGCGCCATTCAAATCCGGCTTCGATAAAAATTCGATCCAACCCTTCGGCTTCGGCTTGCTGCTTGACTAATCCTGAACCTGGCACAATCAAAGCTTGTTCAACGGAAGCAGCGACTTTCTGTCCTTTTAACACCTCAGCCGCTTGGCGCAAATCTTCTATACGAGAATTGGTACAAGAGCCAATAAATACATAATCGACTGGAATATCACTAATGGCCATACCGGCTTCAAGTCCCATATAGGCAAGTGCACGACGAATCCCATCAGCCTTAACCGCATCGGCTTCTAAAGCAGGATCGGGTACTTGACCATTGACCGATAACACCATTTCAGGTGACGTGCCCCAAGACACTTGCGGTTCAATAGAAGCCCCATCTAATTCAATGACTTTATCAAATACCGCATCATCATCTGATTTCAAATCCTGCCAAGCGTCTACAGCGGCTTGCCACTGCGCGCCTTTAGGCGCAAACGGACGGCCTTTCACATACTCTACCGTCTTATCATCAACGGCCACCAGACCCACTCGCGCACCGGCTTCAATCGCCATATTACAAACCGTCATCCGTCCTTCAATCGACATATCTCGAAACACTTGACCGCCAAATTCAATTGCGTGTCCATTGCCACCGGCTGTGCCGATTTTACCAATAATGGCCAACACCACATCCTTAGGACCCACACCTGGCTGAAGCGTTCCTTCAACTTTAACCAACATGTTTTTCATCTTTTTTTGAATCAAACATTGAGTTGCTAAAACATGCTCTACTTCTGAAGTCCCGACACCATGCGCCAAAGCGCCTAAAGCACCATGGGTAGCGGTATGTGAGTCGCCACACACCAAGGTTGTGCCGGGTAAGGTCACCCCTTCTTCAGGACCAACCACATGTACAATCCCTTGGCGGATATCGCCGATGCCAAACTCGGTAATGCCAAATTCTTTTGCATTGGCATCCAGTGTTTGCACTTGAATACGAGAAATAGGATCAACAATATCTTCAACCGAATCATAAGCCGTTGTCGGCACATTATGATCGGGAGTCGCGAGATTTGCATCAATACGCCAAGGTTTACGATTTGCTAATCTCAATCCTTCAAAGGCTTGAGGCGAAGTGACTTCATGCAATAACTGGCGGTCAATATAAATAAGTGCGGTGCCATCGGCTTCTTGTCTGACCACATGGCTGTCCCACAATTTATCGTATAAGGTCTTAGCAGACATTTGATATAATCTCTCTTGTTGTAAAGCGGCCCCTTAATAAAGGGGGAAAAACCGCAATGACGTTTATTCAAATAGCTTGATATTATAGCATTTCAAATTTTGTCGATGATACAAAATAGCGTAAATCCATCAGCATTTTCCGCAATGATATTTTACTTTCAAGCCTAATGGACACCCCCAAGGAACCTCATGAGTTATCGCATTAAGGAAGCCTTCTATTCATTACAAGGCGAAGGTAAACACAGCGGACGCCCGGCCATTTTTTGCCGGTTTAGTCACTGTAATTTATGGACTGGCAAAGAGGCGGATCGAGCCACAGCCACCTGCCAATTTTGCG
>CBFHUY010000219.1:0-1919 GCA_965658885.1 Hydrogenovibrio sp. | reverse complement strand
AATGATTACTCAAATGAACGACTTGAACTCAAACACAGTGGTGATCTCTGATCAAAACCTTACAAGCGGTATTTATATCGTGAGAGTTGAGTCTGTAGACGGTACATCAAAAACCATGAAGGTTTCTGCACTATAAATTTTTATTGATTGTGATTTTAAAAAGGCCGTCCCATTTTGGGACGGCCTTTTATGTTTACAGGGAATTTAGAAAAGGTCATTACATTGTTGACAATCAAAATGTAATTGACTTGCGTGTGAGATGATGTCGGGCTAGGTAAGACATTAGATCTATACCGTAAAAAAGGAAAAGTCCACACGCTTTTATTCTCAAGAGTCTGAACAGTACTTAAGGCCGAAGCATCGAGCTTGAATAAAATAAAAGGAAAGGCGAAGGAGAATTAGTCAATTCTGTTTAACCAACTTAAATTCTTTTGTTTATGAATGTTAGAAAACAAGGTGTGGGTATTGATATTTCCAAGGACTCATTCACAGCATGCATTGCCACCATTTACATGGATGAGCATACAGATTACAGTTCTGTAGAAAAGTTCAAGAATGATAAAAGCGGCTTTAATCAGTTGATGCGATTTGTTCGTAAGAACGGATCTAAAACACATCAACCATTGTTTTTAATGGAAGCTACTGGAGTTTATTATGAGTCGCTGGCCCATCACTTAAACAAGATCAAACAAGATGTTTGCGTAGTGCTACCCAATACATCTAAGCACTATTTTTCTAGTCTCAATGTGAAGACTAAGACCGATGAAATTGATGCTAGAATCTTAAGTCGTTTCTCGGTTGAGCGCAAACACCGCCTGTGGTCACCGCCAAATCCGCTGCTTTTAGAGTTGCGGAATTTAACCCGTTATTATGTTCAACTTCAGGAGCAAAAAACAGCCATAGGAAACATCAAGCATAGTAATGACGCCTCACATGATGTACAAGCTTTCATCTTAAAGAGTAACACCAAGTTGATTGCTCAAATAGACAAGCAAATCACCAATAGCAAACGTGAAATTGAAGCGTTGATAACAAGAAGTCCAATGCTAAAAGAAAAGATAGATCGGCTATTAACTATCAAAGGTGTTGGCTTAATAACCGTGGCTACAATAGTGGCTGAAACGTTAGGTTTTGAACACGTAAAGAATGCTAAACAACTTTCAAGTTACGCAGGGTATGATGTAGTACAAAGAGAGTCTGGATCATCAATCAAAGGAAAAACTAGAATCTCAAAAAAAGGTAATCGATATATACGAAATGCACTTTACTTTCCTGCTATGGTTGCTGGACGGTACAATGAAGAACTCAAACAAACATACCTAAGAATCATCAAGAAAAGGCCTTCTAAAATGATTGGCCAAGTAGCCATTCAGAGAAAACTACTAGTGCTAATCTATACGCTATGGAAAAATGAAACAGTGTTCATTGTGGATTACAAAAACAAAGTAGCCCAGCTTGAATCAAGCCAGGCTACACAGGATAGTTTAATTAAAGAACTTCCTTAGAATCACGAAAATAATTTTTCGCTTTTACTTGCTTTTTATAACAGTACCTTTTTTTATGGACAAATATTTAAGCAAAAGCTTTCTTACTTTAGCCGCACTATAATCTAACCTATGCTTGTAAAAACTTATGGCAGCGCGGTTCAAGGCGTTGATGCAACCACCATTACCATCGAGGTAAACATTGACAAAGGCATCAATTTTTCGTTGGTGGGCTTGCCCGATAGCGCGGTGAAGGAAAGTCAGCAGCGCATAGATGCGGCATTAGTAAACACAGGTTACAAAATTCCAGGTAAGAAAATCACGATCAACATGGCTCCGGCCGATATTCGCAAAGAAGGTTCGGCTTATGACCTTTCGCTTGCCATTGGTATTTTAGCGGCTTCTGATCAAATAAAGTCAGAAGAGGTTGACAAA
>CBFHUY010000218.1:0-1934 GCA_965658885.1 Hydrogenovibrio sp. | reverse complement strand
GGTCAGCGGTAAATCATCGTAAGTCACTTCAATGGTTTCTTGTGTCATACATTCTTCCTTATTCAAATCACTATCGTATCAATCCATTAAACAGGTTATGTGCTATTTAAGTGTATTAGGCAACCGTGTTTAACCAATCCAAATGAGCCGCTGAACGGCCGTGCACCACATCAAAATATTTGGTTTGCAAGACCTCCGTAATTGGGCCTCGACAGCCTTCGCCAATCATACGATTATCCAGCTCTCGAATCGGCGTCACTTCTGCTGCGGTACCGGTAAAAAAGGCTTCATCCGCAATATACACTTCATCACGTGTAATCCGCTTCTCCCGCACTTCATACCCAGCTTCATGCGCTAATTTCATAATCGTCTTACGGGTAATGCCATCCAAGGCAGAGGTCAGTTCAGGCGTATAAATAATACCGTCTTTGACCATAAAAAAGTTTTCGCCTGACCCTTCTGAAACATACCCCTCAGTATCCAATAGCAAGGCTTCATCACACCCATGACTAACGGCCTCTTGTAGCGCCAGCATCGAATTCATATAAGCGCCATTCGATTTGGCTTTGGTCATAGTGACATTAACATGATGACGGGTAAAAGATGAAGTGGCAATTTTAATGCCCTTTTGTAAATTCTCTTCACCCATATAGGCGCCCCATTCCCAGGCAGCGACCATGACATGGGTTTTTAAATTATCCGCACGCAATCCCATCCCTTCAGATCCGTAAAAAACCATAGGACGAATATAAGCCGATTCTAGTCCATTCTCTCGAACGGCTGCTCTTTGGGCTTCATTGATTTCCGCTTTTGAAAAAGGCATGGAGATATTCATAATTTTGGCAGAATTAAATAAGCGATCGGTATGCGCCTCTAGGCGGAAGATGGCGGTCCCTTGCTCGGCATGATAAGCGCGAACACCTTCAAAGACCCCCATTCCATAATGTAGCGTGTGGGTTAAAACATGCACTTTTGCATCACGCCAATCCACCATTTTTCCATCTAACCAAATTACGCCATCGCGATCATTCATTGTTTGCATTGCAAAAGCCTTTTATTACCGTTTCATTAAAAAATATTTGGCATATTTTATCCTATATTATTTTGTAAAACACGACATTTAACCGTCTAGATCGATTGAAAGAACAAGGTAAATACAACATTTTGCTTGAAATTCTATGCGGGATGTTTAAAATCATTGTTTTGAATACAACTTCAAATGACAACACCATTCAAAAAAGCAATCGCAAGTTCAGCTTTCGATTGCTTTTTTATTTTACAGGCCCAACTTCTGGGAAGATAGGACTTCGGTTTTTACAATGGCACAAGATCACTTAATGAATACCTATGCAAGGTTGCCCATTCAATTTCATTCTGGCAAAGGCGCCTTGCTCTATGATGCAAACGGTCAAGCTTATTTAGATGCGGTGAGCGGTATCGCGGTTTGTAGTTTGGGGCATGCCCACCCAGAAATCTCAGACGCCATCTGTGAACAAAGCCACCAACTGATTCACACCTCAAACCTTTACAGCATTGAAAAACAAACACTGCTGGCCGACGCTTTAATTGAACGCGCGCAGATGGAAAAGGTGTTCTTTTGCAATTCTGGCGCTGAGGCAAATGAAACTGCGATTAAAATCGCTCGAAAGTTTGGTCACCAAAAAAACATTAGCCGTCCAAAAATCATTGTGATGGAGAATAGTTTTCATGGCCGCACCTTGGCAACACTCTCTGCCACTGGCAACCCGAAAGTTCAAGATGGCTTTACCCCATTAGTAGAAGGATTTGTTCGGGTTCCGTTTAACGACATTGACGCGGTTACGGCATTAAATGACGATAAAGAGATCGTTGCCATTTTGGTTGAACCGATTCAAGGTGAAGGCGGGGTTAATATTCCGGATAATGGCTATTTAAAAGCACTTCGTACCCTTTGT
>CBFHUY010000217.1:0-1943 GCA_965658885.1 Hydrogenovibrio sp. | reverse complement strand
GATGTTACAACTCACCTTACTGATCTATTTTTTCGGCATTAGCTTAACCGTCTATTGGATGGCTTAATTCACCCAGGCCTGGTTATTTTTCAAGGTGATTATCAGCAACAACCCGCCCTTATGACTGCTTGTTTTGCCGGTTAATATCTTCAAAAAAACAAATGGCATTTTTACCCGAATTCTTAGCATGATACATGGCTTGATCCGCTTGTTGAATCAATTGATCCGCATCCTCCGAGTTATCATTCGATAAAAAGGTAACCCCAATACTGGCGGAGACACTAAACGTCATATCTTGATATAAAATCGGTTCATTGGCATGATCCAAAAACCGTTGTAGCAATGGGGTGAGCGTTTTGAGGTGATCCGCATTTAAAATGACGGCCACAAATTCATCCCCACCATAACGTGAGATGCTGTCTTCATCCCGAATGGCGCTCTTGAAACGCTTGGCAATGGTTCTTAATAAATAGTCACCTGCTTGATGACCGTGCTGATCATTAACTGCTTTAAAGCCATCTAGATCAATAAACAAGACGGCAATGGAAGTTTCATGTCGTTTGGCACTGGCAATGGCTTGATTTAGCCGATCGGCAAATAGCATTCGGTTGGGTAAGCCGGTTAGCATATCGTAGTGGGCGATCAGTTCCAGTTGACTGCGTTGTTCTTTCTCGACGGTAATATCCGAGAATAAGGCAATATAATTTTTGATGGTGTCATCTTTATTGTAAATGGCACTAATCGTGAGTTTTTCAGGATAAATTCGACCATCCTTACGTTTGTTCCAAATTTCACCGGACCATTTACCATCTTCAATCAGTTGACGCCACATTTCTTCGTAAAAGCCTTTGTCTTGCTTACCCGAGTTTAAAAGTTTGGGGGTATTGCCAAGTGCTTCTGCTTTTTCGTAGCCGGTAATTTTTTCAAAAGCTTGGTTAACATTAAGGATGACGCCACTTGGGTCGGTAATTAAGATGGCTTCTTGTGCATGGGTGAAAACGCTGGCAGCTTGCCGGAGTTCATTTTCGGTTTCAGTTTGTTCGGTAATATTTTCAATCAAGCCGTCAATGGAAATGAGTTTGCCGTCTTTGTCGAGAGTCGCATGTTGAATCAGTTTAAGGGTTTTACGCTGTCCAGAACGGGCATCAAAGCGAAAACTAAACTCGTTTTTAGCTTGATGTTTGTTAAGTAGGTTCTGGAAACTGTCTTCAACGATGGCTTGGTCTTCGGGTAACCATTGAATCACTTGGTGCCAATATTGATTTAGGATTTGTTCGGTTGGGATTTCAAAAATCGCCGCTGCGCTGTCACTGATATAAGTAATGATGCCTTGAGCATTTAAGCTGTAAAGACAGTAGTTTTCACCAATCTCATCGACCAAGCGTTCATATTGATGTTGTTGTTTAATGATTTGTCGGTTGGTTCTTTGTTGTTCAATCAGCCGCCAAATCTCATTCGCCAGTAGTTGAAGGGCGTTGACATCTTCTTCAGTATAATCCGATGATTTATTGGCCAGCGCAAATAGCATTTCTATTTGTTCTTGGTAGGTGACGGGAACAATCAGTAATCGGATTAAAGGATTGAGTTCTTTAAATTGACCAACCGATTCAGCCTCTGCAGAAATATCATTCAAAATAAGAGGTTTTTGGGTTTGCAGTATTTGAGCTTCAATCCCAGCTTCTTCAATCGTATAGCGAGACACAATATTTTCTTGGAGTTGGTTTTGGGTAGTTTGGCTAGAGTGGGTAATGAGTTCAAAGGTTTGGCTTTGGTTGTTGTATAGGTGAACAAAGCCAATTTCGCTGCCAAGATGGGATTCAATCTCATCAAGCGCCTGGTGAATAAAGTCAGTCTCTGATAATCTGGTGATTTGTGAAGGTAACGCCAGTAATATTTCGTCCAGTGCGGCCTTATCACTGAGCACCTTCTCATGTTGCTGAACC
>CBFHUY010000216.1:0-1979 GCA_965658885.1 Hydrogenovibrio sp. | reverse complement strand
ACGATGCCCAAGCAATAAAGGCGCTCAACCCAATCAGCAACAGGGTGACTAACCAACTTTTCGCGTGACGATGATAGCTTTGTAGATAATGAATTCGTCTTTGAACCGCTTTACTATCATCATCGTGAAATCCTTGATCAAATGACACTGGCACGCCCTCCTGCTTTTGGGGTTGTTGGCGGCGCCGTTGTGCGAGATTGCATCTGCGCTAACACGGCTTCTGGACTACCATCGCGAGCCACTTCACCGTTTTGAACCACAATCACCCGGTTGGCAAGCTTCATAGCTTGCATAGGCTTGTGGGTCGCCACGATTAAGATATCATCCTTGCCAACGTATTTGTCTAATGTTTGCCAGACCTTGACCTCGCTTTCATTATCCAAAGAGGCAGTGGGTTCATCCAATAACCAAATCCTTGGCTGATTAATCATTAAGCGTCCTAAGGCAACCAGCTGTTTTTGACCACCCGATAGGCCTTCTCCACCTTCACTAATCGGCATATCCATGCCCATCGTATTGCCTGCTGCAATGGCATCAATACCGAGTTCTTTGGTAATTTGTACCAAGGTTGAGTCGGTTGCCATACCTGATAATGCTAGATTACTACGAAGTGTGCCTTTAAAAAGATGAACACTTTGCGGTAAATAGGACACGTGCAATGCCACCACCTGGGGATCTATTGCCCAAAGATCGGCATCGCCTAACCGAATGCGGCCTTCTTGAGGGCGATATAGTCCAGCAATCAATTTTAATAAGGTGGATTTACCGCAACCAATCGGGCCAAGCAGCAAGACTCTATCGCCTTTTTTAAAGGATAATTGATCAACCTTGATTTGTTGTATTGGAGAATCGGGATAGGCGAATTGTACCTTGTCGAGTTGAATGGTTTCAGGTACCAGGTCGGGCATCAACAGCTGCTGGTCTTCACGTCGTTCAGGATTGAGTTGCAAGACTTCATTCACCATCTGTAACGACTGAGAGACATTCTGCCATTGCGCGATTTGAGAAGCACTTTGTGATATCGGGCCGATCACTCGTCCGCCTAAAATACTACTGGCAATCAAGCCCCCCATGGTTAGATTCCCGGCTTCAATTTCAAAAACCCCAACCACGATGGCCAACACATAAGCCATTGCCGCCATACTCATAATGGTAATGGTTGAAAAGCTATTAATGGCTTTTGTTTGAACATGGTAACCGTCAATCGATTCGGTCACCTGCTGCCACTGTTGTGAAAAACGCCAGGTTGAATTATTACTGCGAATCGACTCAGCACCGCGAATGGTATCCACTAATAGCCCTTGGCGTTCATTGTGGCGCATCATTTGTTCACGCATTAAGCGTCGTTGACGATACTGTGCAAAGAAACCGATCGCTAACGCAATGGGGAATAACACCACATAGACCCAGGCAACATTGCCACCAATCAGTGCAATCATGCCGATAAAAAACAGTGCAAACGGTAAGTCCAGTAAAATGAGAATCGCTGTTGATGAAATAAATTGGCGAACCGAATCCAAGCCGCTAACCTGTGCGGCCAGTGTACCTAAACTCTTTGGTTGCATATCCAATTGAATATGTAATAGGTGATCAAATACCTTCTGCGACACCCGTTTATCCACCGCACAAGAGACACTATCGACAATCCGCGCACGCAGGGTTTTCAAAAACCAATCCAATGAAATAATAATCGCCATCGCCATCACTAAAGTGGTAAGTGTGGCATAGGCTTGGGTTGGCACCACTCGATCATAAACTTGTAAGGCAAAAATAGAATTACCAACCGCCAACACATTAATCACCAGTGTTGCAACCAACACACTCCATAACCAACGGGGTTCACGAAACAATTCACGCCACACTAAACCCGCGGCAATATTATTTTTAATCGAAAAAGATTTTAAAGGGCGTTTACGCTTTGAATGACGTAGCCACAACACCATCGCATCTTGCAGCAATTCTTCTGCAACAATCTGTTG
>CBFHUY010000215.1:0-1988 GCA_965658885.1 Hydrogenovibrio sp. | reverse complement strand
GTGTACTGTCACTTTACCACGGCAAACAAGATCATCCGCAGCGTGAGGAGTTCATGGGGGAAAAATAAGCCTGTTGATGGATGGGGAGAGGTTTTGACTGAAGAGAAAATAATCGACAGGTTTGTATCTCACGGATTACTTGTGATTGACGAAATAGGAACTCAGTATGGCTCCGAATCTGAGCGAATAATTATTAATGAGATTATAAACGACAGATATGAAATGGAGCGCCCAACCATCCTCATTGGCAACGTTTCTTTTGCTGAGGCTGAGAAGACACTTGGAACCAGGGTGATTGATCGTGTTAAAGATAATGGCGAGATCCTGTTCTTTGAATGGGATTCATACCGGAGGCAGAGGTGATAAAATCGATTGGACAATAAGTATAACAAGTTGTTTCATGCTTTGGCTTATGGGAAGTAAGTCTAGGTGGGGACCAAGAATAGGAATATTAAATCAATTTTTATGGTATTATTATGCAATATCACTGCATGAATTTGGTCTTCTTTTGGGGGTTACAGCTTACACAATAATTCACACTAGAAACCTTTTTAAGTGGGAAAGACAAGATGAGAATAGCACTACACGATAGCGAATGCGGAAGTAAGTACCCAAACCTTGCATTAATGAAGATCAGCGCATGGCATAAGTCGCAAGGTGATAGCGTTGAATGGTTCAACCAGTTCTCTGAATATGACAAGGTGTATTCATCTAAGGTTTTTACATGGACAAATGAAAGCCCATATTTGCCAAAAGGAACGTGTAAAGGAGGGACAGGATATGGACTCACGTATTGTTTGTCAAATGAAATCGAGCATATTTGTCCTGACTACTCTCTTTATAACTGCCAGCAAAGCTATGGTTTTTTAACTCGTGGATGTCCAAGAAAGTGTAAGTGGTGTTTTGTCCCAGAGAAAGAGGGAAGTGTGGTGGCTCACGCAGATATCACTGAATTTGCGATACATAATGAAGTCATTCTTATGGACAATAATGTGCTTGCTCACCCTCATGGGATTAACCAAATAGAAAAGATTATAGATCTTGGTTTGAAGGTAGATTTTAACCAAGGACTTGATGCTCGCTTGATAGACGACTCTGTGGCAAAGCTATTAAGTAAGGTAAAATGGTTGAAGCCGCTACGTCTGGCATGCGACTCGATAAAGATGATTAATCATGTCCATAAAGCTGTCGAGTTGCTACGATGGAACAACTGCACACCACGCAGGTATTTTTGCTATGTTCTTATTGACGACATCGACGACGCATTGGAGAGAATTCGTTTTTTGAAAGGTATAGATGTTGACGCATTTGCTCAACCGTATCGAGATAGGAACGGATCTGAGCCGACAAAAAAGCAAAGACAGTTGGCAAGATGGGTTAATCATAAGGCAGAGTTTAAATCTAGGACATGGGATTCATACCGGAGGCAACGATAGTTGCATAACGACCGGCATAACAGGTGCAGCGCTGTTTGCGGCATTACGAGGAATGACATTTAAAATGAGCAAAAACCGACAAGCGGCAAAAATTGATGGGAACCAGAACTCAATTGTAGAAGATTTGCGGAAGCTGGGGTATACGGTTGAGCCTGGACACGACGACATAATGGTCGGCGTGAGTGGCGAATATGGTGAGTTAACGCTATGGTTTGAAATTAAAGATATGGAAACGTGGGCTAAATGCGGGTGCCTGAAGGCCGGGACAATTAAACCCAGCCAAGTCGCTCTAATACAAAACTGGAAAGGCCATTACTGCATATGCTGGACGTTCGATCAGGTCTTGAATGAGATCCGGAGGCAGGAAAAACTATTGAGGTGATTTTGAAAATCAAAACCACAACGGATATTGTGTTGGGCGTAAAGACAACCACAAAGTGCCCTTGTAGACCCCAGCGTTCGTGCGCTCTGATACTCCCTAACGGTAACAGAATTGAGGATTGTGCTTACTACATACCGCATGGTGGTGAGCGGTGTAATTATTATAAAGCC
>CBFHUY010000214.1:0-2001 GCA_965658885.1 Hydrogenovibrio sp. | reverse complement strand
TTCAACTGCTGCCTTTAAGATTGATAAGCCTTGCTCTAAATCAGTATCCGGAATAGTCAACGGTGGAATCATTTTCATAACTTCGCCACCGATACCACAAGGACCAAACAACAAACCATGTTCAAAGCTGTCTTTAGCAATCGCTTTTGACAATGCGCCATCATGAACATCTAGCGCCTGCATCATCCCTTTACCCCGAACTTCAAACCCCTTATCAGGATAAGTATCAGCAATGGATTGCAACGCTTGACGCATCACTTCACCCTTTTCTCTAACTTGTTGCATCAAGACATCATCCTCAAAATAGTGAAGTGCTTCCCGACCTGCGATAAAAGAAAGGTTTTGTCCACGGAAAGTCCCCGTATGTTCACCTGGCTGCCAATGCTGATCATGTTCCGGTTTCACCAAATTCATTGCCATCGGTGTACCGGCACCGCCTATGCCTTTTGCCAAAGTGATAATATCCGGTTCAATGCCTAAATCTTCAAAACTAAAATACTGCCCAGTACGACCACAGCCGGCTTGAATGTCATCTACAATCAGCAATGCGCCGACTTTCTTAGCCAAGGCTTGTAAAGCCTGCATCCATTCAGCCGATGCGACATTAACGCCCCCTTCCGCTTGTACCGTTTCAACAATAAACGCTGCTGGCATTTCCATTCCAGAAGACGTATTGCTGTACATGCTATCCAATGTTTTAATGGTTTCTAAACCACCGCCCTGATGGGTTTCAAACGGGCAACGCGTCACATTCAGTAAAGGGACACCCGAAGCTTGGCGGAAATATTGATTTGCAGTGCAGGCAAGCGCTCCTAAAGTCATTCCATGGAACCCTTGGGTAAAGGCCACCACTGTTTCACGCCCCGTCACTTTACGCGCCAATTTAAGCGCAGCTTCCACCGCATTGGTGCCAGTCGGTCCCATAAAGTGCAGTTTATAATCCATTTTGCGTGGTTTAAGAATGGTTTCAACAAATGCTTGAATAAAGTCTCTTTTCGGTGGCGTCATCATATCGAGTGTGTGTAATACCCCACCGGACTGCAAATAATCAACCATGGCTTGCGTCATATTTGGATTATTATGCCCAAAATTAAGCACGCCTGCACCAGCATAGAAATCAATATATTCCCGGCCTGCTTCATCAATCTGTCTTGCATTATCACCCTTTACGAATACCGTGGGATAAACACGACTATAGGCTCGGATATCGGATTCATAGGCTTCAAACCAATCCATAACTATCTCCTTTACTGGTTGAGTTGTGAAAACTATTTGTGCAACAAGCACAAATTAAGCAGTATTAATGCCAGCTAATTTTGAAAAGGTGCGCATGACCACTTCTAACACGCGATCATTAAATTCATAATGTGGATTGTGACAAGGATACTGATACTTGGTCTCATTTATGTCTTGCTCCGACATGCCAATCAATGCAAAAGCACCTGGAATTTCTTGCAAGTAATAACTGAAATCTTCAGATGCCATAATTGGAATCATTAAATCAACATGGTTATAGTGATCCCCCAAGACATCATGCAAAACGGAACGGTATAGATGCGCAGCATCTGGGTGATTCACTGTCGCTTCATATCTTGGCAGTATCTTAACGATCGCCTTTACACCGTAAGTGGCTGCCGTATCTTCTGCAATTTGAGTGATCAGTTGATTAATTTGAGGGCGCCATTTTGGGTCGGATAATCGAATCCCTCCTGCCATATGAACGGTTTGAGGAATAATCGTGACGTCCGAATCGGCGAGTAATTGAGTGACACTAACGACAACTGCGGCCTGAGGCGGTAAGCGCCGACTGACGATTTGTTGGAGATTAAGGGTAATCGCTGAAGCGGCAAGCACAGGGTCATGACAAGCCTCTGGCTGAGAAGCATGCCCACCAAGCCCAACTAAATCAATATGAAAACTACCATTACCAGACATAACCGCGCCATCTGGACAAATCGCCGTTCCAAAGGGCATTGCAGGCCAGTTATGCCAGCCAAAAAT
>CBFHUY010000213.1:0-2025 GCA_965658885.1 Hydrogenovibrio sp. | reverse complement strand
GCGTTAACGTTTGAAAACTTAGCCGAGGGTAGCTTCTCTGAAAAAAACATTGAATCTGCTCACTTAAAAAAAGGGCGGCTGAAATTAAAACTGACACTTCCCTTTGCCGCCAAAAGCTTATGGCCGGCTATCAGCCAAAAGCTTCAGAAGCAGCTAACCGATCAGTCTAAAGTGATTGACTCGGTAAGCTGTGATTTTCAAACTGAAATTGTTGCTCATTCGGTTCAAGGATCCATTCAACCCCTACCCGGGGTTAAAAACATAATTGCCGTCGCCTCTGGCAAAGGTGGGGTTGGCAAATCCACCACCAGTGTCAATCTGGCATTGGCATTACAAAGTGAAGGTGCCAAAGTCGGAATATTGGATGCTGACATCTATGGCCCCAGCATTCCCACCATGCTGGGTGTTAATGCCAAGCCCGAAACCAAAGACGGCAAGTCGATGGAGCCCATCTCTGCCTACTCACTTCAGCTGATGTCAATTGGCTTTCTGATTAACCCTGAAGATGCGATGATTTGGCGTGGCCCGATCGTTACCTCAACCCTAGTTCAACTGTTGAAAGAAACCAACTGGGCTGATTTAGATTATCTGGTTATTGATTTACCACCAGGCACTGGGGATGTTCAATTGACCTTATCGCAACAAATTCCTGTTACAGGGGCTGTCATTGTCACCACCCCCCAAGAGGTTGCGTTGATTGATGCACGCAAAGCGCTGCAAATGTTTAATAAAGTCAATATTCCAGTGCTAGGCGTGGTCGAGAATATGAGCACGCACATCTGCGGAAAATGTGGACATGAAGAAGCCATTTTTGGTCATGATGGCGGTATGCTATTAGCTGAAGATAATCAGGTCGCGTTTTTAGGCGCGCTTCCTTTGGATGCGCGGATTCGCCAAAATATGGATCTGGGCGAACCCACCGTGATTAACGATCCTTTAGGGGAGCTCAGTCAAAAGTATCATGCCATTGCCACACAGGTTTCAAGCGCTATCGCCTTAAAACGACGTGACTATGGTCATGCCTTTCCCAACATTGTGATTGAAAGCAACCCCTAATCGGCAAATAAGCGCTCTTTAAGGAGCGTTGCTACCTTGCATCATTTGCATGGCTTTCTGGCGCAAAGCTTTTAACTTTTTCATTTGCTCTTCCAAGCGAACCAATAAAGATTTCCCAGATTCGCCTGACTGTTCAATCGCTGTTCGAACACGGACTTGTAATGCTTCTGCTTTCTTTTGAATATCTGGATTCTGGAAAGCAGCTCTTTGTCGTTGCTGGAAGGCCTGCTGTTTCGCCTGAAAGGCAGATATTTGTTGTTGAGTTGGCTGCTCTTTCGCATTTTGATATTTTTCAACCAATTGATTTAACGCTGCCAGCTCGGCTTCGGCATTATAGTCGTCGTCCGACATTGCCTGTGCAATGCTTTTTTGCAAGTCATCTCGTTGAGATTTTAGCTTTGGATTGTCTTGATAAACTTTTTGCTGGATTTTTTGCAACGCTTGTTGTGTTTGCTGCAATGACTGTTGAACACGTTGCACCTCCACCATCATTGCCTTTTGCTCATCATTCAGTTTCGGCATTGCACTTTGAGCGGCTGGTGGTTGAGCCTGTAACGTCATGGGCGTTAAGACCCACATCATGCTAGACAGGACACTAAATAAAAGCGCTTTTTTTAACAACATAAAAATCCTTTTTATACTCAACGAACCACCCCAAAATACTTTTAAGACGATCCATTTAAACAATTAACATAAATAAAAGTGAAACCCTATCATAATCATATTTAAAGTAAAAGCATTGTTTACTTGAATGCTTAAAAACAACTTGCCTAACCAAAAAGAGACAGTCCATTATTTTGACAAGGGAATTTCAACTTCAATCGAGTTCACATTGACCTTATTCTCCTCAATTTGAACACCCAGTTTGACTTGGCTTGATTTTTCACTCGCGCCCAACTCTAAATGGAGGCCTTGTTCATCTCGACCTTTATAGCCATACTTCAATTCAAGGGGGGATACTTGTGATTT
>CBFHUY010000212.1:0-2031 GCA_965658885.1 Hydrogenovibrio sp. | reverse complement strand
CATTGGCGTTGACCCTGGATCGGATGATCTTACTGGGCTGCGTTATGGCAAAATTTGCATTTTAGCGGATGCCGATTCAGACGGCGCACATATCGCGACCCTTATTTGTGCGTTATTTGTAAAGCACTTTCCGAAAATGGTCGAGCAAGGCCATATTTATGTCGCTATGCCGCCTTTGTATCGAATCGATGTTGGGAAGCGAGTTTTTTATGCCTTGGATGAGTCTGAAAGAACCGGTATTCTTGACCGCATTGAGTCTGAAAAAATTCCAGGCAAAATTCAGGTGACGCGCTTTAAGGGCTTGGGGGAAATGAATCCGAAGCAGCTAAGGGAAACAACGATGATGCCGGAGTCTAGACGACTGATTCAATTGAGCATGCCCGCAGAAGAAACCGATTTGATTATGGATAAGCTATTGGCTAAAAAGCGCTCGGCAGATCGTAAAGTTTGGTTGGAGCAAAAAGGGGATTTAGCAGACGTTTCTTAAGTCCGGTTTGACGGTTATTTCGGTTTGGTTTTTAAACTTAATTCATGAAGCCGTTTTTTATAGTTTATAAAGTCTTCAATAATCGCTTGTTCATGTGGCGTGGTTTCGATAAATTCGATGGCTAAAGAATATCCATTGGGGGTATCATGCACGGCTCTAACATAACCGAATAAGTCCATATCATTAAACACCTTGAGCGCAGGGAGTTCAAAAAAGACTTCCAGTCGAGTGCCGACAGACGCTTTTTTGGTTGACTCAGCTTCAATTCCGGTTTTGGAGATGGCTTTCAACCGACCTTGTGCGGTAACGGTATGACCTTTTAATTCAATGTGTCTATCAGTGGCTACGGATGGGGATTGAAATAGCATAGGTATGCCTTATTGGTCATGTAAATGTTTTCGGACAAAGTCATCGAGAACAGACGTTAAATAATTCGAGGCATCTTTAAATTGAACACCTATGAGATATTGGTGTTGAACATGTGCCGTTCGAGCAACAATGCCGCATAGCATGATATCTTTGTTATTGATGTTAGGGAGTGAAAAGATGAGTTGTATTTCATTTCCTTTTTCAATCAAGGTATCACTTAGAATGCCGACGCCGATCGTCGATAGGTCAATCATTTTAGCGGTAATGGTTGCTTGCGCAAGTTGTAAAGTGATAGGACGTTCGGTTGAAACTCTTTCGGCATTTCTTTTCTCAATGTCAAAAGTGGGCTTTATCATAGCGATGGTTTAACCTTTAACGTTTATTGTTCAGACCAATATGATAAATTAACTGAAGCCATTTGGAAACACATTAAATTAACGGTAATCGAAACAGCTATTGATGAATGTTAATAACCGTTTTTGGCGGAACTGTCGTTTTGCTAGATGGTCTTGCTATCTCTGCAGTATTTGATTGCGAGTGTCGGCATTCCTTACTGGTAGCGTTGGTGGGAACGGATAAAATCATTGATGACAGATTGAATGTAGTTAGAGAGGTCTTTAAACTGTATGCCGATTAAGTATTGGTGTTGCACGTGGGCGGTTCGGGTGGCAATGCCACACAATACAAGCTCTTTATTGTTAATATTGGGCAAAGAAAAGGTGATTTGAATTTCATTGCCTTCTACAATAGGTTTTTCGCTAAGAACCCCGGTGCCAATAGCCGATAAATCAATCATTTTTGCAACAAATTCTGATTTATCAGATTTCATCATAATCGGGCGTTCGGTAGACACTCTTTCCGAATTTCTTTTATCGATGTCAATAGTTGGTTGTATCATAGTGATGGTTTAACCCTTAGTGTTTATTCCCGAAATGAGTATGATAAATTAACTGAACCAATTTGGGAATATATTAAATTAGCTGTCAATGAATATGGCTAGAGTAATGGCTTAGCAGCTTGTTTTTAGGGTGGATTCAATCAAGATTTAAGAGAGGCGATTATGTATTTTGAGATGCAAGTGGAAAATATTAAATGCGGCGGTTGTGCGAACAGCATTCAAAATCTGCTAGACAGCTTGGAGGGAGTCAGCGACACCCAAGTGGATATCGAAGCGG
>CBFHUY010000211.1:0-2032 GCA_965658885.1 Hydrogenovibrio sp. | reverse complement strand
ACCGCATCTGATGGCGCTTCTGTTTCCGTAATTTTAAGGCGCTTTAGTAATCGAGCTAAAGCACTGTGCCTTTTTGTCGTCTCTAGCATAATAAATTACACTTCTCGGAAGGTTGTCAATGTCATCGTTTGATTATGCAAACTGCAACTGCCATTCGATAATGGTGATAACTCACCATAAGAGTAGAAACCAATCTGTTGTGTATTGTCAGGTAGCGCATCTAAAACCACCTCCACTTCTTCTTCAACTCGCCCTTTTAAAATCAAACGACGGCCAACACAACTAATCGCAATAGATAACACTGGTTCATCAGAATCGGACCATCCAACCGACTCTGCGGCTGAAAAAGCCCCATCAATCAGTCGGTCAAAGTTTGCTTTCATTAATTGAACTCGAGCGCCCTCTGGCACATCTCCAGCAAAGATCAGACTTTTTTTGGCCTCGTCAATTTGAACAATGGTTCTGACCAAAAAAGCCCCATCCTCCCCAACGAGGGAAATCGGATAAAGTAAAGCGGTACTTGGCAACCCCTCAGCCAAATCGCCTAAATAGGTTTTATATAAGTCTAACGCAGGGGTTCCATCAAACTCAAACACCTCATTTTCATCCGACTTTGTGACCAACCGCTCTGGACCAAAGACATCCCAGCCACCTTGGGAGCCATAACCCATTTGAAAAGCATCACCATAAAAACCGACTGCAATTACCTGACCTGATCGCCATTCATGATTGGCCAATACCTGTGTTGTTTCAAATCGGGGCCCATCTCCCATTAAGCCGCCCGTTATTAATACATTTGGCGCCTGCTCAACCAGCCCTTTTGAAAGCTGAGAGCCATTGACATTCAAACCATCCGATAACACAAATACACCCTTAAGCGGGAATTCGTCAGATGACTTATCAGTCAACTGCATAGACAAACTCGTCCCCAGCGCATAACTGTCGGCATAATCGTCAACATTCGTGATCGCCACTTCAAAACGCGTTTTTTCTAATTGCAACAATGCCACAACAACAGAACCATCTTTGACCTCTGTTCCCAAAACTTCTCCCGCGCTAGACCCTCCGACAAAAGTCACTTCTGGAAAAGACTGAAAAAGCGTCTGTAAAATATCAGGAATGCCATCAAGCTGGTTATCTGCAAAAACCAACCCTAGCGTATTAGACGTATTCATTGCCGTTAGGGTTGTTAAATCATCAGACCATTGTTGATCCAAATATTCAAATGTCTTAATTTTCATGGCTCCCCCCAAATGCGACTGTTTTTTACCCGAATAATTTCTTATTTTATCTAAAAATGACCATAGCATGATAACTTTGTCGTATTACAGTTGACCCCACTTCAGCTTCCTTCACAGCACTTGATTAAACACTTTAATAAAAGGAACTGCTTGTCTATAATAAAACCCTTGCCCATTAATCGAGATATATCTGCTTTTGAAACACAAAATTCTTCTATTGACACTTGCCTGTTGGATTACCTTGTCAGGATGCGACAACAACAGTGCCTCACCAATGACCACTTGGAGCTTCTCTGGCAGCAATGGTCCTGAATTTTGGCACTTGGTTGTGGATGCCAATGGTGAACCCTATACCACCTGTAAATATGGCCAAACCCAATCGCCTATTGATATTCCTGCCGCCAGTCTCAGCACAACAGACCTGAATAATATTGATTTTCAATATCAATCAACGGATGTCAAGAGTACCAACTTAGGCTATCGCATTTATGGATTTGACATTCAGAAAACCCAGGGCGAAACCAATCCGAACCAAATCCTTGTTGATGGGGTTGCCTCAGAGCTTGAACAGATTCATTTGCATACCCCGAGTGAACATAAAATAGAGGGTAAACTCTTTGATGGCTCAATGCATTTCGTACACCAGGATGCTTCTGGAATTTATACCTTTGTCGCAGTACTACTCCAAGTTGGCGAGAGAAACCCAAATATTGCTACCCTGATTGAGCACCTGCCGGATTCGGTATTAAAAGAAGTCGTTCCCGAGTTTAGTTTTGACATTACCAGCATAC
>CBFHUY010000210.1:0-2101 GCA_965658885.1 Hydrogenovibrio sp. | reverse complement strand
CAGATCAAAATCGGCGACCACATCACCGGATTGATGCTCCACACCATAAAGTACATCACACAGTTCACTGTGCTCATGAAAGGGATGGATTTCACTGTGAACTACCGTTGCGAACTGAACGAACACTAACAATGCAGAAAGCAAAAGCAGTCGCCATTGGCTAGAAAAAATTCGCTTGGAAAAGTTGTGTGTCATGATCTGTTCGGCTTCGCATAGACAAGATTTAGCAGGACATTGTACAAGGGCTTTATCTTTTAAACAAGCACACAAAAACCCTCAAAAACTTCATGTATTTTTACAAAAAATCAGGCCTTTGTAGCAAATTGGCTATATATTTTTTACCAAAAAAAGCACAGAATGCAGCAATGAAAAGTATTTATGACATCCGACGGTATAATGCACAACTCTTGAGTGAGTATTGTGGCAGTATGGCATCATTTTCTGAACGAATAAGCCGCGCGCAAACCCAAGTGAGCCGACTCATGGGTAAAAATCCAACCCGCAATATTGGCGATAAATTGGCGCGTCATATTGAAAGCTGTTTTTGTCTGCCAGCCTATTGGCTCGACCGCCAACATCATCACGATCTAGATAAACTCGACTCCAGCCTACAAAACTTTCTATTGAATGAGAATAAGTTTAAAGAGCTCCATGCCTTTATGGAAACAATCCGTGATGCGATTGATGTCGGTAAAATCGATGAAGTGGTGTTTACCCAACTCGAAGAAATTGCCAAAAAACTCAAAAAGCCCTAAGAATCACTTCCCCAACAAACTTTATACGCCTTTACTAACGAACATCAAAATTTTATTCTTTTGGCATTTAGAAACGGCTACTTTTGGTTTATGATGAAGCTATTTAACCAAAAGGAAATTCGACCATGGCGCTCTCTGAATTGGCTGGCAAACAAGCCCCGACCACGCTGCTTGAAAACATCCCCAAATTAATGACCGATTACTACAACCTGATTCCCGATGCCAGCAATCCGGATCAGGCGGTCAGTTTTGGTACATCAGGACATAGAGGCTGCGCCAGTCAAACGGCCTTTAATGAAAACCATATCGCCGCCATTGCCCAAGCAATTGTTGAATATCGTGATCAACAAGGCATCAGCGGCCCGATTTTTATCGGCATGGATACCCATGCCTTATCGGAAGCAGCCCATGCGACGGCCATCGAAGTATTTGCGGGCAACAGTCTCAATGTCATTATTCAAGGCAAGGGTCGTTATACACCCACCCCGGTGGTTTCGCATGCTATATTGACCTATAACCAAAATCGCACGCAAGATTTAGCCGATGGCGTCATCATCACCCCATCTCACAACCCACCGCAAGATGGTGGTTTTAAATACAACCCACCTAACGGGGGGCCTGCAGATACGGATGCCACCTCGGTCATTCAAGATCGCGCCAATGAAATTTTGACGAATGATATGGGTGCCATTAACCGTATGCCATTGGCCGATGCGCTGGCTTCAGAATTTGTGTCCGCCAATGACTTAATCATGCCTTATGTCAAAGACCTAGAAAATGTGGTCAATATGCAAGCCATTAAAGCAGCTGGCCTCAAGCTGGCAATTGACCCGATGGGCGGCGCGGCAATTGATTACTGGCAACCGATTGCCGATTACTATGGAATAGATTTAAAAATCATCAATCCGGAAGTGGATGCCACTTTCCGCTTTATGCATGTCGATAAAGACGGCAAAATTCGCATGGACTGTTCTTCACCTTATGCCATGGCTGGGCTAATTTCGCTCAAAGACCATTATGATCTGGCTTTCGGCAATGACCCAGATGTGGATCGCCACGGTATTGTCACCCCATCGGTTGGACTCATGAACCCGAATCACTATTTAGCGGTTGCCATTCAATACCTTTGTACCCACCGTCCGCAGTGGGCTGATTCGGTTAAAATCGGTAAAACGCTGGTCTCCAGCTCAATGATTGATCGCGTGGTCACGTCATTAGGCAAAAACCTGTCTGAAGTACCGGTTGGTTTTAAATGGTTTGTCGACGGACTCGTTTCCGGCGATTTCGCTTTTGGCGGAGAAGAATCCGCAGGTGCTACTTTCTTGCGCATGGACGGTACCACCTGG
>CBFHUY010000209.1:0-2104 GCA_965658885.1 Hydrogenovibrio sp. | reverse complement strand
CATACTCACCGCCAACATCCAACACGATTTCTGCTTGGTCGATCACTTCTTGATCTCGTGACCGCACAATCTCTTTATCTTCAATCATCAAAATCATAGCAATGGCAAATACTTCATCCGCATGAAAACGGCCAGAATGGCTAACGAGCATAGAGGTTCCTTATTAGGGTTAACGAGTTAATTCTAAATTTTAGATAGCGGTATGGTATCGCATTTCACTAAATCATGGGCGTTAAAGCGCCGAATAGAAGTCCATTTTCCACCTTTCTTGTTGGTAAGTAAACTTTACAGCATTTTAAAGTGTTTCTTCAGCGAGAAGGTAAAAACAAGTCTTTGTGGGTGAGGATAATATAACGGAAAGCAACAAGAATTTGAAAATGGTGGGTCGTGCGCGATTCGAACGCGCGACCAATTGGTTAAAAGCCAACTGCTCTACCAGCTGAGCTAACGACCCACAGATAGGAATATTCCGAGATAAGAGATAACCATTTAAGTAAATGGTGGGTCGTGCGCGATTCGAACGCGCGACCAATTGGTTAAAAGCCAACTGCTCTACCAGCTGAGCTAACGACCCTCTCTGGAATGGGGCGTATTATACAAGTTAGGTGACTTTTAGCAAGTTGTTTTTTTGGGTTTTTAGCTTTTTTGCGCGTTTAGGCTAATGCGACATAACGGGTGGGATCAGCAATGCCCGCTTCTTTGAATCCTTGCTTTCTCAGCCGACAGGAATCACACACCCCACAGGCCTGGCCATTTTCATTGGCTTGGTAGCAGGAAACCGTTTGACTGTAGTCTACGCCAAGGCGAACACCTGTTTGAATAATCTCGGCTTTGGTGAGCGAGATTAGCGGGGTTTGAATGTGCATACGATGCCCTTCTACCCCGGCTTTGGTAGCGAGGTTGGCCAGGGTTTCAAATGCGGCGATATACTCAGGACGGCAATCAGGATAGCCGGAGTAGTCCACGGCATTAACGCCGATAAAAATATCATCTGCTTCAAGCACTTCGGCTAAGCCAAGCGCATAGGATAAAAACACGGTGTTTCGGGCAGGCACATAGGTGACGGGAATCTGATTTTCTTCCACGCCTTCAATCGGAACATCAATGAGATTGTCGGTTAGGGCCGAACCACCAATGGCATTCATATTCATTTGCATCACCCGATGGGAAGCCACTTTGAAATGATTGGCAAGCGCTTGCGCGGCATGCAACTCGACTTTGTGTCTTTGTCCATAATCAAAACTGAGTGTGTGACATTCGTAGCCTTGTGATTGTGCCACCGCGAGTACGGTTGCCGAGTCCAAGCCGCCAGAAAGTAAGACGACAGCTTTCTTTTGATCCCTACTCAATTGGATGCTCCAGATAGTTCTTTTAAACGACTTTGTGCTTTTTTGGCTGCGGGTAAATGATCATAGGCTTTTATGCATTTTTCATATAAGGCTTTGGCCTGATCTGTTTCCCCTAGCGAAGCGAGAATGTCCGCGGCTCGAAGCATGGCATCGGCTGCTTTGTGGGTGGTTGGATAGGTTTCATAGACATTTTTAAAAGCAGCTAAGGCTTTTTTATCATTGCCTAAAACGGCTTCCGCTTCACCCTGCCAGTAACCCGAATTGCTGGCCAATTGACTGTTAGGATAGGTTTTTAAAAAGTTAGCAAAATCTTCAATAGCCGCTTGATATTTGGATTGTTTCATTAATGTAAAGGCCGCATCATAAGCCTTTTTTTCAGTCGCAGTGGCTGGTTCAACTTTAATAGTTTTGTCATCAACTTCTGCCGAAGGCTTGGCTTCGTCAGCGGATTCAGTGACTGGCTGTTCCGGTTGCGGTGTCACAACCGGAACGGCGGGTGAAGCGGCAATGGAAGTCGTGGCTTCGGTTTGTTGTTTTTGTGCGGCCTCTAATTCGCTGAGTCGCTTATCTTCTTCTTGATATTGCTCCGCCTGCGTTTCTTCAACCTGTTTTAATTGGTATTTTAAACGGTCAACTTCACCATACAATGTTTGAATTTCGCGGTGCTGTTCTGCTAGGCGACGACTAAGCTGGATCATGGCCGGATTATTTGCCATTCTCTCCAACCGCTCTATCCGCTCTTCCAGCGTTTGCTG
>CBFHUY010000208.1:0-2118 GCA_965658885.1 Hydrogenovibrio sp. | reverse complement strand
GCAAACCAGCGTATGGGTCGCACAAGACGAACAGATCGTTGCCATTCTGTTCTTAGAAGATGAAATACGGGAGGATGCGGCAGAGACTCTATTTAGGCTAAAACAAAGAGGAAAACGGGTGACCCTGTTAAGCGGCGATCGTCAGGAAGTTGCAGAAACCGTTGCTCAGCGTCTTGGCGGTATGGAGGTCATGGCTGAAGTGTTGCCTGAGCAAAAGTATGCAACCATTGAAGCCTTGCAAAAAACTGGAGAGAAGGTCGCGATGATTGGGGATGGGATTAATGACGCGCCAGCTTTAGCCCGAGCCGATGTCAGTTTTGCATTGGGATCTGGAACGGATGTATCAATGGATTGCGCGGATCTCGTGTTGATTAACAATGAGTTACGCTCAGTCGATACCGCCGTGGCCTTGTCAGAACGCACCCTGAAAACCATCAAGCAAAATATTGCCAGTTCGATTGTTTATAATATCACCATGGTTCCGTTGGCGATGGCTGCTTTGTTAACCCCCCTAATCGCGGCGATTACCATGCCATTGAGTAGTCTGGTGGTCATCGGCAATGCAGCAAGGCTGCGAACGTTTTTTAGTCCGAAAGCCATCGAGCATCGCCGAAAAATCGCGCACAAAGTGACGCAACAAGGAGAAAGTTAAATGGAAGTGGTCTATTGGTTAATCCCCATCGTGTTGTTTGTCGGATTTTTGGTGGTATTGGTGTTTATTTGGATGGCGAAATCCGGTCAGTTTGATGATTTAGATGGCGCTGCCAATAGTATCTTTATGGAGGATGATGAGTTCGACTTAAAACAAAAGTCATCCAATTCAGCTGAAGAAGCGGCAAATACGGAGCAAAAACAGGATTCAAAGTAATCACGCTTAAAGGGCAAAATCTACCCAGGCCTGGTTGAATTTGCAGAGATCCGTTATAAAAAAACCGTCAAATTGACGGTTTTTTTCGTTTCGTACCCTAGATGGGTAAGCGGGATATTTTAAACGTCTAGGTAATCTAAAATGCCTTCAGCAGCTTTACGACCTTCCGCAATGGCATGCACGACCAAGCTGGAACCGCGTACCATGTCACCGCCGGCAAATACTTTCGGGTTAGACGTCTGGAAAGGTAATTCAGAAGCTTCTTCTGCAACCACGGTTTTCCAATCGGTTAAATTGATATTGAAGTCTTTAAACCAAGCAGGTGGGTTTGGCTGGAAACCAAACGCGACAATAACCGCATCACAATCGATAACGGTTTCTGAACCTGCTACGGTTTCAGCACGGCGACGGCCATTTTCGTCCGGCTCACCCATCTGTGTTTGTATGACTTTTAAACCAGTTACTTGGCCATTGTCAGAGAGCACTTCAACCGGTGCCAGATTAAATTTAAACTGGACACCTTCTTCTTTGGCATTTTTAACTTCAGCTCGGGAACCAGGCATATTGGCTTCATCACGACGATAAACACAGAAGACTTCAGAAGCGCCTTGACGAATTGAGGTGCGCGTACAGTCCATGGTGGTATCACCACCGCCCAGAACCACCACGCGCTTACCTTTCATAGACACAAAAGGCTCAGGCTTCTGCTCAAGCTTCAGTTCGTTCTTAACATTGCCGATTAAAAAGTCTAAGGCTTTATAGACCTGAGGAAGGTCTTCACCTGGAAAACGACCTGCCATGGGCTTATAGGTGCCCATTCCTAAAAACACCGCATCATGGTTTTCTAACAAAGCATCAAAGCTGATGTCTTTGCCAATCTCCGTATTGCAATGAAATTCAACGCCCATACCTTCTAAAATACGACGACGCTTTAAAACGATCTCTTTATCGAGTTTAAATTGTGGAATACCGAATGTCAGTAACCCACCAATTTCTTGTTCTTTTTCATAGACAATCGGTTTTACACCATTACGGATTAAAATATCCGCACAGCCTAATCCGGCAGGACCCGAACCAATAATGGCAACGGTTTTATCTGTCATGGTGACCTGGTCTAAACTCGGTGTCCAACCCATATCGGTGGCGGTATCAGTAATGTATTTTTCAACGGCACCAATCGTCACCGCACCAAAATTGGTATCTTCTAAGGTACAGGCTTGTTCACATAAACGATCTTGTGGGCAAATCCG
>CBFHUY010000207.1:0-2118 GCA_965658885.1 Hydrogenovibrio sp. | reverse complement strand
AAAACGATACAGTCTTGCGGAATGAGAGGCTGAATATCAGCCAGCCTGGTTTCATCAACAAAGCAGAGTGTAAACTGATAGAAATGCCATGGTTGCGCTTTGATGTCTTGAACATCTTTTACCCATTGAGGATCATTTGGTAGGCGTCTAGTGGGAAGCACAAGGATATTCTCTAAACCACCACTGAACTGTTTATGCTGTTTCCGATACATGACTTCTTGTTGTATTGCATTTAATTCGCCAGAAGTTAAAGGGATGAGCATGGGTTGGGAGTAAGGGGTTTGCGTCGAGCCTCTAAGCTCTTCCAACAAAAAACACGCACGCTGTACATCTGCTGACAGGGTTTGCGCTTTGCTCTTACCTCTAGCTGGCGTGATCATCAAATTGTCCAGATTCGCAACGATTTGTTCTCGGTCAGTAAATGGTGACAATTGACGAATGTCACCCACTAAGACCCAGCGCTTTGCAAAGCGAGCAGGCACTAAAAACTCCTGAAAAGTCGTTTTACTGCATTCATCAACAATCATGACATCAAACGGTGGCTCACCCGCATCTAACACTATGTCCCTATCATTAAATAAGCGCAGAATACCGATTGTGGTGCCGCAAACCAGATTGGATGAATCAACCATGAGCTGCTTACTTATTGAGGAACCACCTGCCACCGATTTGTATTGGTTTAGTAGGTTATCGAACTGAAACTCTTCAACACCCGTCGCATTGCTCTCATCACCAACCCGCAGGGGATGTATTACTTGACTTAAACTCTGACTTTCTTTAACTCGCTCTAGTACATTATTAATCGCCGCATGAGTCGATGCGGATAGCAAGACTCGCTTACCCTTAGTCACTAATTGATAAATGAGCTCAAGAATAGTCGTTGTTTTCCCAGTCCCAGGAGGCCCATCTAAAATGGTGAAGTCGCTATTTGCCAGCGCTTTACATACAAACTCCCGCTGCTTATCGCAACCGTCAAAATCGGGATCGGATAACACTTGCCAATCAATCCACTGTTCAGGTATTGGAGTCACTTCAGGCCATTTAGTCTGGTTTCGTTCTTGCAACAACTGAATAAGTGGCCAATGCGCCTTTGCTGGGCGACACATCAATTGGTTCAGGGCCTCTTTTTGCCGGCGTAGTTGACTGGTATCGACACTGATGCGGATCTCACGATGTTTACCATTTGAATCTGGATATTCACTCTGGTGGTTTTTTTTACCTCGTTGATTTCGAGCTAATAAAACTTGTCGCTTTTCTGGACGCGCTTTTAAGATTCTAAAACCACCGTCATGTTTGCGCTGAGTCACATCAAGAATTTTACTGTTTTGATTGTCGTCAAAAAAATAATCAAGATCCGATTTTCCTGTATCATCTGCCCCGATTGTTTCGACAAGTTGAATCCATTTTTCTTTATTCTCAATTGGAGTTACTTGCCACTGTATTTCTGGAAAAGCAATACAGCGAATTTTTTTTATCTCAACACTTTGCTCTTCATTTATCCTTTCAAGGAAAATGCTATTTTTTTCAATTGAAACTTGCCATGATTCAACATGAAGCGTGAGACCCTCAGCGCTAAAGTGACTTACACTCAATTCAGCTAAAGACTTATGGGTAATATCGTTCAGTTGGCATGCATTAATAGTCGGCCGCTCCTGAGCGAACACTAACCAACCTTGTTTATTGCGCTTGATTGATAAGGATTCTAGGTAGTTCTTATCAAAGGATTTGATCATCGAAATTTTTATATCTTGACCAGCAAGAGATAAGTGACTACTCGCTTGTACATAACCTTGAATGTTGAGGCGTCCGTCGGCTTGAGAAACAACCTTGCAAGGTTGACCATCCACATAAATGGTATTCAACTGACCAATCTCTACGGCTAATGGCCTAAGTTCCAATTGGTAGCCACTCCAAGAGACTGGCTGCTTGTCTAACGCCATGTCGGGCAAATAAAGCCGGAAATCGGGATATTTCTTATATCCGCATTCAACGAGTTTACTTTCTCTTTTGCTTTTCCCTTTACCTTGAATAATTGGATCCATTTCATCTGGATCAAATTCCGCATCTGGCTGTTCACCGTCAACAGAAATGATTTGATACCAACCAGCCAGCTCATTA
>CBFHUY010000206.1:0-2124 GCA_965658885.1 Hydrogenovibrio sp. | reverse complement strand
ACACTTCATCTGAGGTAGAGCGAACATCAGCCAGAGTTAATAGATATAAATGATCTAAGCGCTCTTGAGACCCCACTTTTTTGGCAAACTGTTGAATGACTTGAGGGTCTGACAAATCTTTCTTTTGCGCGACATAGGAAAAATCAAGGTGACGAAGTACTAGCCAACTTAATAGCTCTGAGTCATTTTTGTTTAGGTTATGTTTATGAGCAAATTCCTTGGCATCAACCGCCCCTAACTTTTCATGGGCGCCATTGCGACCTTTGGCGATATCGTGAAATAAACCCGCCAATAATAAGATTTCGGGTTTGCACAATTGCTGAGAAACTTGGTGTGCCGTTGGAAATTCATAAGCAAATTTTTTGATAAAGAATCGCCTGAGGTTACGGATAACCAGCATGGTGTGTTCATCAACGGTATAGGCATGAAAGATATTAAATTGCATCAAGCCGGTAATTTTTTGAAAAGCGGGTAGGTAGGCACCTAAGATGCCATAGGCGTACATGCGTTTTAGAGCCGCATTCACGCCTTTTCGTTGTCGGAATAGTTCAATAAATAAGGCTTTATTGATGGGGTCTGAACGAAATTGGTCGTCAATCAGGTGAAGGTTGTCACGAATCAACCGAATGGTGCGAGAACGAATACCTTCGATCATCTGGTCATAGTTTTCGATAATAATAAAAACTTCTAATAGCGCGGTTGGATTTTTAACAAACAGATTTTCTTTAATAACATCCAAATACTGATTGACCAAGCGAAATCTCGGGTTGATTTGTTGAATATGGTCTTCTTCAAAGTGATAGATATCTTCTCTGAAATGTTGAAGTAGAATCTCGTTTAAGCGCGCAATGATATGAACTTTCTGATAATAGGGTTTCATGTAGGCTTCAACCGATTTGACCATATCCACTTCCGTTTCATCGTCGGTATAAACCGGCGTGGCTAGCTGTTGTTGGTGGTCAAACAGTAAGCGGTTTTCATTGCGCTTTTTTAGACGATGCAGAGCAAAGCGTATTCGATTTAGGTAGTGATAGGCCGATTGAATTTCTTTGAATTCTTTTAAAGAAATAAAATTGTGCTGCAACAATTCTTGAAGTGTATCGGCACCAAAGTGACGCTTGGCCACCCATAAAATGGTTTGGATGTCTCTCAATCCGCCTGGGCTCTCTTTAATATTCGGTTCGAGTTGGTGTAAGGTGTTGTGGTAGCGCTTATGTCGCGCTTTTTGCTCTTCCAGCTTGGCGGCAAAAAACGCATGGCTGGGCCAAAAAGATTTCAAATTAAAGACATTTTGCAGTGATAGAAATGAATCAAAATTCCCGGTTAACCAGCGTGACTCTAATAAGCTAGTTGCCGTGGTGATGTCGGATTTTCCATCTTGAATGCATTGTTCTAAGGTGCGAACCGCATGACCGACTTCAAAGCCAATGTCCCAAAGATAGGTAATGAAATCTGAAATTTTGCTTTGGTAATTTTCTGCTTGCTCGCTGAGTATCAATAGATCAATGTCGGAATAAGGCTGTAGTTCACCACGACCATAGCCACCTATTGCAATGAGTGAAAGGTTTTCCGAATCGTTTTTGCTAAAAAAGTGAAACCAGATTTTCTTTAACAGCTGGTCAATGAAAGAAGTTCTTTCCGTTAATAGGGTTGAAACCGCTTCCCCTTGATCAAACTTAATAAACTGTTGTTCATTAAAGTCACTGAGCAGCTTTCTGCCACTGATAAGCGATGCTGACTGGTCACCTTGATCTAGGTGATAGACAAAGTTATTCGGAGTGTCGGCAGTTTTGTTGGCAGTGTCAGTAGCAGTCATAGAGGGCTCAATTATGGAAGGACAGGGGTTTCATTGGGTCTTAATGTCAAAACTTCATAGCCCGTTTTGGTCACGGCAATGGTGTGCTCCCATTGCGCGGAAAGTTTTCGGTCTACGGTTTTAACTGGGAAGATCGTGTTGTTGGGGTGTTTTTTATTGGGCCCCAGCGTTTTGACATGGTGACTGCCTTGGTTGATCATCGGCTCAATAGTAAAGACCATGCCTTCTTGCAATACGATTTGTTTCAATTCTGGCGACGTATAGTGCATTACTTGTGGCGCTTCATGAAAGTCGGCACCGATGCCATG
>CBFHUY010000205.1:0-2131 GCA_965658885.1 Hydrogenovibrio sp. | reverse complement strand
CGCTTTAATAAAGCCATCTCAACCTGTCAGCAAGTGTTACGTCCGCATAAAATGAAACTCCGTCACTATGACTGGGATATTGCGATGGGGGCTTCCGGCACCATCAAGTCGGTCGGCAGCATTTTGGAAGAAAACAACTGGAGCCAAGGCGCCATTACCTTAGCCGGACTGAATCAGCTCAAGCAAGCTCTCATTGAAGCCGGAACACTTGAAAATGTCAGTATTGCCGGTTTAAAAGAAGAGCGATTGCCGGTTCTGGCTGGCGGCTTGGCTATTTTAATTGCCAGCTTTGAAGTCCTCAATATTGAACAACTCAATATTTCAAACAATGCATTGCGCGAAGGCTTAGTCTTTGACACCTTGGGTCGCCTCCATGCAGAAGATGTGCGCGAAACCAGTGTCAAAAGCGTCCAGGCCTGGTTAAAAATTGACACCAATCAAGCCGATGCGGTCGCGGACACCAGCGACCGACTGTACAAACAAGCCCATAATAGCTGGCAACTACACGACATCGATCACGACTTTAAAAAATTGCTCAACTGGGCCGCCCGTCTTCATGAAGCCGGCATGGCACTCAGCTATAAACGCTATCGACACCACAGTGCTTACCTCATTGAAAATGCTGAATTAGCGGGCTTTACCCAACAGGAAAAGCAAATGTTGTCGGCATTGTTAGTGAATCACCGCGGTAAGTTCGTTGCCAATGCCTATGACCGATTTGACTCAGTTCATCGTGAAAAACTATTGGGACTAACCGTGCTACTGCGACTTGCTGTCCGTATTCATCGAGGACGCGAAACCGACATCCCCGCCATATTATTAATCATTGAATCGGATCGAAACTTACGCTTAGAATTTGAAAACGATTGGTTGAAAACCCATCCTTTAACGTTGATGGACTTGGATGTTGAAGCACACCACCTCTCAGCCGCCGGCTTTCAATTAAGTTATAGTTAACCCGAACATTTCACAAATTGACACATTCGGGTTAATACACATCCAATTGAACTTGACCCGTTTTCTTCCAAACTTTCAAGATGGCTTCGGCTTCTTCAAATGAAGTGCCTTGTTGTTCCACAATAATGGCCAATAGCGTTTTTTCCACACCTTGCCATAATTTTTTCTGACTACCGCATACATACAAGCGCGCGCCTTGCATTATCAGAGAGCCAAGGGTCTTGCGCTCTTGCCATAGCCGATCTTGCACATACCGCTTTTCCGTCTGGTCCTGAGAAAAAGCGGTTCTTAACTGTAAGCCTTGCTGACACCATTGCTGTAATTGGGGCTCGAATAAAAAGCTTTTCGACTGATGGGTTTCACCAAAAAACAACCAGGCCTGGCCATTTTGAGCAGAATGGAATGGCGAAAACCACTGTTGGCAAAAACCGATAAAAGGCGCAATTCCGGTGCCTGCCGCGACCATAATGATATCCTGCTGTTTGGAAGCCTCCGGATCGGGTAATTTAAAACTGCGGTTCGGACTCAAGGCCACTTCCAGCCAATCCCCCTCCGTTTTTTGGGATAAGGCAGTGGTCACTAAGCCTTGACGCCAACGTCCGCCCTTCTGATACCCCACCTGACGATAGACCAAATCCACCCGGTGCTCACCAACGACCTCTTTACAAGAAGCAATGGAATAATAACGAGGTGCCAAAGGGGTTAAACACTCACAAACGGCTGTGCCTGTCAGTAAAGGATAGTCGGATAATAGATCCAGTAAATCTTTGCCATCAGCATAGTCCATCATCGCCTGACGGTCTGGCCAATCATTGAGTTGAAAGCTGCGTTTGAGTTTATTCAGGGTAGTGGGTGCCAGTAGTCGAATTTCGAGATGACTTTGCAGCGCCTCTGCCACGGTCACTTCTCCCACCCTTTTAACGGATAGCATTTCCTGCCCGGTTAATTGTAATGCCGCTAATACCGCATCCACCAACGACGGCGGATTTTCGACAAACACCATTAACCAGTCGCCCGGTTGATAATCCAATGGCTGCGTCGTCTTTAAGCCCAAGTGATAAATGGATTTATCAGGATGGTTGGGCGTTAATAATTGGTTGAATTGTACCTCTGCTTGCATAACCGCCTCATTTTAACCTGCGTTAAAAAACGATTATACCACCACCCGCATTTT
>CBFHUY010000204.1:0-2150 GCA_965658885.1 Hydrogenovibrio sp. | reverse complement strand
ATTTGTTTGGCACCATTCAAGATATGGCAACGGTTTCAGAAGAATGTATGTCGACCGGTTTTATGATGTGGGCACAGACGGTCTGTGCTTGGTATATCGAAAATTCGGAAAATGAATGGTTGAAGTCAGAAATTATGCCAAAGATGGTGGATGGCGAATATTTTGGCGCCACTGCTTTGTCAAATCCCATGAAGTATTTTGCAGGCATAGAAGATTTAAAGTTGTCAGCGGAAGAAACGGAGGATGGTTATATCATTAATGGAACCTTGCCATGGGTTTCGAACCTGTCAGAAGGATCCGGTAACCACTTTTTTGGGTCAATTTTTAGTGTCCATGATCATGACAAGAATTATGAAAAAGACGTGATGGCATTAATTCCGTGTGATCTAGAAGGGTTAACCATGAAGCAAATGGTTGAGTTTATCGGTATGGAAGGAACCGGAACCTATTCATTGTTATTTGATAATGTATTTTTACCGAAAAAATATTTACTGGCCGACCCATTAAAACCGTATTTAGAGAAAATAAAAGCCGGGTTTATTTTACTGCAAACCGGCATGGCCGCAGGTGTCATTAAAGGTGCGATTAATGAAATGGAAAAGGCCAATTTAACCTTGTCAGAAATCAACGAGTTCTTAGATGATTCGCCTGAAGAATTAAAAGAAGATTTAGAAGACGCCATCGAATTGATTCAAACACTGTGTGAAGACCCATTTGTTACCGGTCAAGAGTACATCCAAAGCGTTTTAGAAGCCCGTTTATTGGGGGCTGAAATGTGTAAACGCGCTGCCGATTCGGTTATGCAACATACGGGTGCCAAAGGGTACTTAGTGGATGCAGCGGCACAACGTAAAATGCGTGAAGCTTACTTTGTGATTATCGTGACGCCATCCATCAAGCATCTTCGTAAAGAAATCTCTCGTCTCGAAGCGGCTTAGGAGATTATGATGACTGAAGCCTTTAAAAAGTATATCTGTAAGACTTGTGGACTTATCTATGACGAAGAACTGGGCGATCCAGATTCCGGATTGGCGCCGGGAACTCGGTTTGAAGATATTCCAGATGATTGGTATTGTCCGCTTTGCTTAGTCGGTAAATCAGACTTTATGTTGTTAGATTCGACTAAAGCAAAATCACCTTCTGATTCAGCGCCAAAGCGCAAAGCAAAGAGTCGTGCAGATGTGTTGATTATTGGTGCGGGTTATGCCGGTTGGCAAGCAGCAGAAAATGTGCGTCAGGCGTTACCGGATGCTGAAATTAGTTTACTGACCGCCTGTGATGGGACTGTCTATCCAAAGCCTACGCTTTCAATGGCTTTAAGCCAAGGCAGAACGCCAGAGGATTTGAAAGAAACCACCGCTGAACAAAAAGCGGCTGAATTGAATATTGGTGTGAAAACCCTAACCAAAGTGATTTCAATCAATGCTCAACGTAAGAAGGTCATGACCACTTCGGGCAGCTATCAATATGATAAATTGATTTTGGCCACGGGAGCCAAAGCCCTAACGCCTAAAGTTGAAGGCAATGCTGCGCAAGACATACTGACGATTAACGATTTACTGGCCTATCGACGCTTTATAAAAGCTTTGAAAGGTAAAAAGTCGGTGACTTTGATTGGGGGCGGTTTAATTGCGACAGAACTTGCAGAAGATCTGGTTTCGCAATCGATTCAAGTCACGATGGTGAACAGAGGGGCTCATTTGATGAGTCAGATATTGCCGGAAACGATTTCCAAAACACTGGAAGCGAAGTTGCAAGCGAAAGGCGTTCAATTCTATAAGAACTCAGAACTGAAAGAAATGAACCAGTTAGAAACTGGATATCAATTGCACACAGACCAAGGTGAGCAGTTTGAAACCGATGTGGTGGTGGCTGCGATTGGCTTAGCACCTAATGTAGATTTGGCTAAAAAGGCCAAATTGAAAACCAATATCGGTATCTGTATAGATCAACATTGCTTGACGTCAAATCCCGATATTTTTGCGATTGGCGATGGGGTTGAATCCGAAGGCGTATTGCAAGCCTATTTAGAACCGATTCGGCGACAGGCCAAAGCGATTGCTGCCTATTTAAAAGGCGAAGAAACCCACGAATTTAAAGTATTACCAAGCTTAATCAAAACAAAAACACCGAGTCTATCCATAATGATC
>CBFHUY010000203.1:0-2152 GCA_965658885.1 Hydrogenovibrio sp. | reverse complement strand
ATCACATGGATATTAAGGGCAACAACGATATTTTGGTGATGACGCAACCACAGCTAATAAGAGACATTCACCTCTCTTTTTTGCGTCAGGGCGTGGACATTATCGAGACCAATTCGTTTAATGCCACCACCATTGCCCAAGCCGATTACGATATGCAGGATCAGGTGACTGAGCTGAATATCGCTGCCGCACAAGTTGCGCGCGAAGCCTGTATTCAAGCCGAACAGGAAGATGGTAAACCTCGTTTTGTTGCCGGGGTGTTGGGGCCAACCAATCGCACCGCATCCATATCACCCGATGTGAACGATCCAGGTAAACGCAATACCCATTTTGATGAGTTGGTGGCTACTTATGAGCAAGCAACCGAAGCCTTGTTAAAAGGCGGTGCGGATGTCATTTTAATTGAAACCATCTTTGATACGCTCAATGCCAAAGCTGCCATTTTTGCGGTGAAATCCGTTGAGGAAGCCTTAGACATTGAAGTACCGATTATGCTGTCGGGCACCATTACCGATGCCTCTGGTCGGACGCTATCTGGGCAAACCACCGAAGCGTTTTACAATGCCGTTGCCCATGCACAACCGCTTTCCGTTGGGCTAAACTGCGCTTTAGGGCCGGAAGAGTTGCGCCCTTATGTTGAAGAATTAAGCCGTGTTTGTGAAGCTTATGTATCGGTGCATCCCAATGCCGGTTTGCCGAATGAATTTGGTGAATATGATGAAACCCCTGAGCAAATGGCCGCAGAAATCAAGCATTGGGCGCAACACGGTTGGATTAATATTATTGGCGGCTGTTGTGGCACCACCCCAGACCATGTTGAGGCAATGGCCAAAGCCGCTTTGGCTTTTCCAGCTCGCCAACGTCCAACCATTCCACCTGTTTGTCGTTTATCGGGCTTAGAACCGCTTAACATTGATGAGAGCAGTCTGTTTGTCAATGTCGGTGAGCGTAACAATGTGACGGGGTCAGCCAAATTCAAGCGCCTGATTATTGAAGAAAACTACAATGAAGCCATTGATATTGCGGTGAAACAAGTTGAAGACGGTGCGCAAATTATTGATGTCAATATGGATGAAGGCTTGCTGGATTCAAAAGCCTGCATGGTGAAATTCTTGAACTTGCTGGCGTCCGAACCCGAAGCGTCTCGGGTACCGATTATGATCGACTCCTCTAAATGGGAAGTGATTGAAGCCGGGTTAAAGTGCATCCAAGGTAAAGGCGTGGTTAACTCCATTTCTTTAAAGGAAGGCGAAGAGGCCTTTATTCATCATGCCAAGTTGGTGAAAAAGTATGGTGCGGCAGCCATTGTCATGGCGTTTGACGAGCAGGGTCAAGCCGATACACTGGCGCGCAAAATTGAAATTTGCAAACGCTCTTATCGCGTGCTCACCGAAAAAGTCGGTTTTTTACCGCAAGACATTATTTTCGATCCCAATATTTTTGCCGTGGCAACTGGCATTGAAGAACACAATAATTACGGTTTGGATTTTATTCAAGCCGTGACCTGGATTAAAGCCAATCTGCCCTACGCTAAAGTTTCCGGCGGGGTGTCCAATGTTTCCTTCTCTTTCCGTGGCAACAATCCGGTGCGCGAAGCTATTCACTCGGTCTTTTTGTATTATGCCATTCAGGAAGGCATGGACATGGGGATTGTCAATGCAGGGCAAATGGCCATTTATGACGATATTCCTGAAGACCTACGCCTAGCCGTTGAGGATGTGATTCTCAATAAAGACCCGGAAGCCGGTGAACGTTTATTAGAAGTGGCTGAAACCTTCCGGGGTGATGGTCAAGTCGCCTCTAAAGTTTCTGACACGGCTTGGCGTGAGACCACTGTCGAAAAACGCTTGGAGCATGCGCTGGTTAAGGGCATTACCGACTATATTGAAGAAGATACTGAAGAAGCCTACCAAAAATTGGGCGCACCGATTAATGTCATTGAAGGGCCGTTAATGGACGGCATGAATGTGGTCGGTGACTTGTTTGGCTCCGGCAAAATGTTTCTGCCACAGGTAGTCAAATCTGCTCGCGTGATGAAACGCGCGGTGGCTTATCTTGACCCCTATTTAGAAGCCGAAAAATCATCTGGCCAAGTACAGGGAAAAATTGTCATGGCGACCGTGAAAGGGGATGTGCATGACATTGGCAAAAA
>CBFHUY010000202.1:0-2176 GCA_965658885.1 Hydrogenovibrio sp. | reverse complement strand
ATAAGTGGACACCTAAAATATGACAAAAAATCTTCCAAAAATAACCCGACGTCAATTTTCTTCCGAATTTAAAGCAGGCATTGTTGCCGCATGCCAAGAGCCTGGTGCCTCTGTCGCTCAGGTCGCCATGTCTCATGGTATTAACGCCAACCTTGTCCATAAGTGGATTCGAAACACCAAAACCTCAAGTCCCAACCAACCACAACCTAGCTTTATCGCTCTGCCGACCCCGCCATCAAGTTGTGAAAAAGTAACCTTTACGCTTCCTTCTGCCCAAGGACAAATTACCATAAAATGGCCTCTTGACCAGATCATGCAATCAGCCCAGTGGTTAAAGGAAGTGATCTCATGATTCGCATTGATCAGATATGGTTAGCCACCGAACCCGTCGATATGCGAGCAGGCGCAGAAACATTACTGGGTCGGGTCGTTCAAGTATTCGGCCAAGCCCAACGCCATCATGCCTATATTTTTACCAACAAACGATCTAATCGCATTAAGGTATTGGTTCAAGATGGTTTTGGCATTTGGGTCAGTGCTCGTCGACTCAATGAAGGCAAGTTTCAATGGATTCAATATCCATCACATAAGTCTATGACATTAAGTGCAGAGCAAAGCCAAGCCCTAGTTCAGGGGTTGCCCTGGCAGCGGTTGGAACAGCCGGTGCAATACCTTTAAAAAACAGGTTAAAAAGTCTTTAATCCAACGTTTTTTAACCGACAAAGCAAGGGTGGTTTTATCCCTTTTTGGTATAATAGCACCCATGAATGAAGCCGCTTTAAACCAGTTATCACCTGACCAATTAAAACAGTTCGCTACAGAACTGATGGCGCAGTTGACTCACCTAGAAAAGCAGGCACAAGCTGAACTGGCAGACAAAAACCAGGCCATTGAAAATGCTCAAAAGACCCTACAACAAAAAGAATTACACATTGAAAAACTCACCTATGAATTGGCCTATCTTCGACGCCTAAAATTCGCCCGTAGCAGTGAGCAACTCAGTGCCTTGCAAATGAGCCTGCTAGATGAAGTGAGTGATGCCGACATTGCCGCTCTGGAATCGGAACTTGAACAGCTCAGCCCACCTGAACAGTCTAAAATCAAGCAACAACCAAAACGCCAATCTTTACCCAAAGACCTACCCCGAAAAACCATTGTTCATGAACCAGACAATGTCGAATGCTCGTGTGGCTGTCAGCTACAGCGTATCGGTGAAGACGTCAGTGAAAAACTCGACTACATTCCAGGTAGCTTCCAAGTTGAACGTCATGTGCGTGGCAAATGGATCTGTAAAGACTGTGATCGCTTAATCCAAGCCCCCATGCCAGCACAAATCATCGACAAAGGACTCCCCACCGCAGGCTTGCTAGCTCATTTACTATTAGCCAAGTACGTTGACCATCTTCCCTTATATCGCCAAGAGAAAATCTTTGAACGAGCGGGCGTGGCATTAAGTCGCTCTACCTTGGCCGAATGGGTTGGTATCTGTGGCGTGCATTTAACCCCACTGGCCGATGCCCTAAAAAATGAACTGCTCAAACAAGCTGTTGTGCACGCAGATGAAACCCCGGTACCGATATTAAAGCCTGGCAACAAGAAAACCCAACAAGGCTATGTCTGGGCTTATGCCAGCACTTCATTCAGCGATTTAAAAGCCGTTTACTATGACTTTAGCCCTGGACGCAGTGGACGTTATGCCCGAGACGTTCTAGGTCAATGGCAAGGCCATCTAGTGTGCGATGACTACAGTGGCTATAAACAATGTTTTAAACAAGGCATAACCGAAGTGGCCTGCTTAGCTCATGCCCGTCGTAAGTTCGTTGAATTGGCAGAGACAGGCAAAAGCCAGATTGCTTATCAAGCTATTGAATTAATCTCTCAACTGTATGCTATTGAAAAAGAGGTCAAATCACTGGATGACAAACAGCGTTGGCAAATCCGCCAGATCCGAGGCAAACCCATTGCCGAGAAACTACACCAATGGTTGCAAGCCAACCGACAAAAAGTACCGCATGGCAGTGTGACCGCAAAAGCTATCGACTATATGCTCAAACGTTGGGTGGCGTTAACCCGTTATCTGGAGGATGGTTGCTTGCCGATTGATAACAACCGGGTGGAAAACCAGATGCGCCCCTGGGCGTTGGGTCGAAAAAACTGGTTGTTTGCAGGAAGCGAG
>CBFHUY010000201.1:0-2218 GCA_965658885.1 Hydrogenovibrio sp. | reverse complement strand
CAGATATGGATGGTCGATTTAAAATTAGTATTCCACAAAAAACTGACAGTTTGTTGTTTCAATATATAGGTATGGAGTGGACTGATATTAGATTGAAGAATGATTGTGATACTGTTGAACTTGTAATGATGTGCCACGCTATTTAGTGTCTGTCCATAATGTAGCCCAAAATTTGGGTTTACAGCTCCGGAAGTTGGCCAAAAACCGAAGTTACCTTACCGAACACTGACCGAATTTGTTAATGGGTTATATATTATTGACATATTGTTTATAATATTTCTTATTTGCTTAAAATGTTTTTTGACTTGACACACCTATCCCATGAACAAGCTTTTATGTGCCTAAGGGTTGCTGTTACCCAAACTGGAACCCGGCGATGACCAGCCGGGTCAGCACTTTGATATTGTAGGCTATTGCACTCCATAACACTTTGGCTTTAAATCCTTTGATACCTTTCCAGTTGCATATGCGCATACTGAAACTGCGTTTATAATTGGAAATGACGGCTTCGATCCCACTGCGCCATTTCTTTAGCTGTGTTTCCATTTTTTTGCTGGTGGCCTGGCTTGTCAAACTGCCCACTACTTTATTGAACACAATGTTTTGAATACCTGCCTCTTTGGCGTATTGCAAGTTTTCTTTGCTGGCATAACCGCCGTCAACGGCCATGTCACGGGGGACATGGCCGTACATTCCTTTTATCCGGTCAATCCCTGTCTTGTACAGGGCTGTATCGGCTGGGTTCCCATCGAGCACCATACAATCCAAAAGCAGGTTGCTCTTGCCCCCGGCCAGCTGCACTTTATGGCCAAATTCGACCTCACGCCCGCCTTTTACGATAATGTCCGTGTGGGGTTCATAAATCGAGAATATCTTTTCCCCATTTGGCACTTTCTCCCCAAGCAGTTCTTTGCGCTTGGTGATGTCATAGGCTTGCCGCATCGTGGGCAGAAAGTTCTTTAAACCTTCTAAAATAATGAGACCATTTGGACTATAAGCTTTTTTTTTAGGATTGCGGATGACCTGGTCTACTTGGTTTATCGCCTTGGTGAACACCGTAAGCTGTTTGCGGAACAAGTCTGCGCGTTTATCCTTGGATCTGGTATTGTTGATTTTATAATAATTCCGTTTGGCCGATTTGCGGTAGTCCCGGAACGAGAGCCCTTCGGTTTGTTCGTGTAAACGCTCTAACAGGCGGTGGCTCTCTTTTATACAGTCCCACACCAAGGCATTGTTGGTAGGGTAATGGATGTTGCTTTTGACCACGGTGGTATCGTTGCGGATGGCACTTATATCCTCCAGGCCTTCTTCAATGGCCAGGCGGTTAATACCAATGAGCAGCGTGTGTAACGATTCAGGGGAAACTTTAGAAATAAACTTCTGAAACAATTGAAAACTAAATGGTTTACGTTCGTCAAGCTTGATGAATGTGGCGCAGATACGCGAATCGGACTGTGCATATTCCAACTCACGGTATTCCAGCCCTTTAAGCTCTTTATAAAGGGCCGCGCGCATAATCTGTTCTACTGTAGGGGTATCCTTTCTGCCGAAGTTTGAGGGCGTTGACCCTTGAATGATATCTGCCCGTACCTCTTCCCACAATTCCGGGTGTTCTTCTAAAATCGTGTCAATCAGGCCAAATTCCGGGTTGAGCGACCAGTCAGGGTGTTCGAATTTCAGTTTCAGGTCATTAAAAATCTTCATAACATTACCATGTTTGTTACCCCGAATTTACAAAAAAACATTTTTCTCATATACGGCTTTACCCTATTAGTTTTCAACATCTTATTGTTTATAGACGGACACTAATTAGCGGTTGTCTAAAAATTAAAAGTTCTTGCAAATAAAGCACCAAAAAAAATCGCTTTCATTTAATATCATGGACAGACACTACTTGGGGGCTTCTTCCTTGCCTCTCATGAGCTCCAGCTCTTTCAATGTAAAATCGCCATGCCTCTCAATACATTCGAGAATCGTCTTTTTAAACCGCCAACATGTCATTTGCCTTAAATCCAATTCGTCAGAAAGCTTATAACTTGAAATCTGGTGATTCCGGCAAACCTTATAAGAAATCAGGAAAGCATCGGGCAATGGTATCCGGCACTTGTGAAACACAGTGTGTGCCTGGGCCGACTCTTCATATTTGCATCTTGTGCACCTTCTTGAATAGCGGGAACGCCCCTTACAATAGTTGGTGTGACCACAACGACGGCATTTG
>CBFHUY010000200.1:0-2311 GCA_965658885.1 Hydrogenovibrio sp. | reverse complement strand
GTCCTGTCTTTGTTGTTGTTCACAAAGTCGCAACCGTTTATTCTAGCCGTGCTCCGCCAGTTGTTTATTAGCGTTTAAAACCCTTTCAAAATCTAATAAATAACTTGGAGAATCAAAAATGATTCGTTCTAAACTTGTGTCTGCGCTGTTGGTCGCAGGCAGTAGTTTGTCGCTTGCCTATGCAGACGATATCACTCAAAAAAAAGCCATTACGCAACTCGATCGCATTTCTGTGGAATCTTTAAAATCCCCGGTGTTAGAACCGATTGAAATCACAACCTCTACCCATTTGTCGCCAGATGTCCAATCTAAAAAAGGACAGGGGAGCGCTTCCTTGGGACGGGCTTTCTCCGCATTGCCGGGGGTGAATAATTTAAGTTCGGGTAGCCAATCCGGTAAGCCAGTAGTAAGGGGCGATACATCCTTGCGATTACCCGTATTGTCAAAAGGGGTAACGATGGATTACCAAGCCGAAGGAACGCGACATAACCCGAATGTTGATCCAGTTTTAATGGAAAAAATGACCGTCATTCGCGGGCCATCAGGGCTTAAATATTCCAGTCAAGCCGTGAAGTCGGCGCTGAATGTTGAAGGTTTACAGCTTGATTTTGCCGCACCCAATGAAACCCGAACCTCTGCTTCCCTGTTTTTTGAAGGGAATAGTAATAACCAGGAAGCACTACTGGGCGCAAAAGCCAAGTATGCTTCAAATGGATTGGCCTTAGTCGGTGGTGTGACCAACCGAAAAGGAGGCGCATTTCATTCGCCGGTCTCAACTGAAGCGGGGGAGGTCAAACCGGGGGATGCGCCTGCAACTAAACCATTGGTGACAGGAAAAACACCTTATACCAATTTTGAGGGTCAGGCAGCAGCCATTGGTATCGGTTATTTAGGCAATTGGGGGAAGCTCGAGTTGCATCATAGTTTTTGGGCATCCAAACAAAACTACTTGGGGGTAGAAGCACAGCCGAATGGCTATGAACTGATTCCGTCAGCGGGTCAAGCACTGCAAAATGAAGAGACCCAGTTAGTGGCCGAGTTCTATGGAGGCGATTGGGTTGTCAAGCCGCGAATAGCGCACACCCGAAACCAACGCCAAGCAATGCATGATGTGGCTTATGAAGATTTGAAAAGCTACAAACAAGACCCTGAGTATTTGAATCTGTTGGTGCAGCGTGACGACTATCAATTGGCAGTTGAACATCCTCAATTTCAAGGATGGTTAGGCGAGTTTGGGGTGAGTGGTTTTGACAAAGATCAAAAACTGCTTTCGGGTCATTTAAGCCCCAGTGCAACAGAAAATGGCATGGGGCTGTTTCTGGTTGAAAAACAAACGTTGGGTCAATGGGATTGGGAACTGGGCGGTCGTTATGATGTACACCAGCTTAAAGCGCCCTTGAGCACGGAAAACGCCCATTTCTGGGAGGAATCCGGCGTTTATAGTGCGTCGAATAATCAGCGAGATTTTGCGGATTGGTCAGGTGCATTGGGGATGGCATTTCATGCCACTTCAAACTGGACCTTAATCGGTAATTTGGGACGCAGTTTTCGCGCGCCTTCGGTTTTTGAACTCTATGCGTCAGGGGCGCATGGCGGGGTACAGGCATATCAATTGGGCAACCCCAACTTAAAGGCCGAGACCTCGATCAATACCGAGTTGGCAGCAACATGGCAATCGGAGAAACTTCATTCAACCTTGGCTTTGTACGCCAATTGGGTGGACAATTATATTGTTTTGGAAAATACTGCCACGCAATTATATTGCGACCATGAAGGCGACTGCCAACCCAATCAGAGCTTAGTATTCCCGTATCGAAAAATGGTGAATGCGCAAACAAATGCGTTGATTCAAGGCATTGAATGGTCGACGCAATATCAACAAACGCCTCGATTGCTTTGGCGTGCGACAGCAGAAATGATGCAGGGTCGTGACACGCGCAATCATCGCGCGTTACCGTTAATGCCTGCAGTCAATGCAACGCTGGATATGACATATCGTTTTCAGGGTTTTCAGAGGATTGCAGACCCTTACATTGAAATTGGAACACGTTATGTGGGGGATAAAAAATCAGCAGGGCTTTATGAGCCTAATAGTCAGTATGACGGTTTTCCATTTGGAACAGCAAGTACGTCTGCCTATTGGTTATGGAATGTCAAAATGGGTGCCGAATCGAATTGGGGGAAGCAAACCCTGCACTTCAATTTAAGCGTGGAAAACTTATTGGATACGTCTTATCGGGATTTTTTAGATACGTATAAAGGTTATGCCTTGGCAATGGGGCGAAATGTTCGGCTCAACCTGCAATGGGAT
>CBFHUY010000199.1:0-2377 GCA_965658885.1 Hydrogenovibrio sp. | reverse complement strand
CAATCGTTGCTTCCTTAAGTTCAAAAATCAATACGCAAGACATTGGCATTCAAAATGCCACAACTGGCGGCAATTTACTGCAAACGGCGGATAGCGCCGCAGGCCAGATAACAGAGCAACTTCAACGCTTGAATGAACTCAGTATACAGTCCTTAAATGGGACTTATAACAGCTCTCAAAGAGCAGCGCTCAATGCTGAATTTCAACAAGGTTTAAAAAGCATTAACGACTTTGCCGAATCCACCTCTTTTAATGGTATGAAACTGTTAAATTCGGATACCGCATCTGTCGATATTGCGCTTGGCAGCGATAATTCAGCCAGTTTAACCTTGCCAGACTTAACCACCAATTCGCTTGGGTTAAACGGGTTGGATATCAGCGATCCAAACAATGCGATAGCAGCCCAATCTCAGCTCACCAATGCCTTAGGCGTCATTTCTGAAAATCGCGCTCAATTTGGAGCTGAACAAAATGGCTTAACCGCTTCGGCTTCCAATCTTGCCAATCAAAATGTGAATGCTCAGGCAACGCGTAGCCAAATCAATGATACGAACTATGCCAGTGCAGTTTTGGATCAGTCAAGACTTCAAATTTTGAACCAAGCGTCTTTGGCAATGCAGGCTCAAAACAACCAAAACTACAGTAACGTTCTCTCGCTCCTAAGCTAGTGCTCCTCCCGCTAAAACGACCAGGCCTGGTCGTTTAGCGGGTTTTCAATGCATCCATTGCCGCATTGGCCAATGCATCTACCCGCTCATTTTCTAAGTGACCTGAATGCCCTTTTACCCACTGCCAATCAACCTCATGAGTTGATAACGCCGCATCGAGCGCTTGCCATAAGTCTTGATTTTTAACGGGTTTCTTTGCGGCCGTTTTCCAATTATTGCGTTTCCAATTCGGCATCCATTGGTTAATGCCATTTTTGACATATTGTGAATCGGTGGTCAGCACCACTTTACAAGGACGAGTTAACGCCTTCAGTGCTTCAATCGCGGCGGTCAACTCCATACGGTTATTGGTGGTATCCATTGCAGAGCCACTCAATTCTTTTTCAACCTCACCAAAACGTAATAGCGCCCCCCAACCACCAATACCGGGATTCCCTCGACACCCGCCATCCGTAAATATTTCAACGACTTGCATATTATTTTCTTTTCCTTATTGCTTCTGCTGACTGCCTATGACTTCGGTTAGTCGCCATGGGTCTTTGCCCTTTGGTGACGGTTAACCAATTTTTTAGCCGCCAGTTTAAACCAACGGGCGTCGGTGAAAAAATCCGTTTTTTCGCCAAAATGGCATACACATTTCCAAAATGTAAGCCAGCACGTCCCAACCCGCGCTCAAATGAGTGCCACCAACGACTATTGGGTTTGGGGCTAAAGCAATTACTGGCACTGTAATTAATTAATTGAATGTCATAACCCAACAAACTCAGCCAATCAACGAGACGATGAACTCGAATAAAATGCGCCTGTTTGAAGCCCCCTCCTGTATTTTGAATCCGATTGATTATGGTTCGACACCCTAAAGGGTTAAAGCCGGTAATTAATAAGTGACCTTCTGCAATTAACATTTGGTCGACTTGGCGCAGCAGATGGTAAGGATCCACCACCGATTCCAGGGTATGGGGTAGTACAAACACATCCACCGAATCCGGCTGAATCGGCAAATAATCAATATCTGCTTGTATAAAGCAGGCGGGTGGAGAAACGGGTAAATGATCATCAATTAAGATTTTGTGACTGACACGTGAATTCACGAGCAAATCCGTTTCGGATATTTGCCCCAATTGAATTAAATAGAGCCCGAAAACTTGACTGAGCGTTCGGTCAATAATCGTTTGTTCCTCTTTTAACAAAGCATGTCCTTGTGGAGAACGAAAGAACTCTGTTAAAAAGCTTTGAAATTGCTGATTCGTCATGCTCTATCAGGTCAGATTTGTTAGAATACTGGCATTATAGCAATTAACGGGACAGACATGAAAATCGTTGGGATACCGACTTTATCGGACAATTATACTTGGGTTATCCATAACGCCAACGGCGCAACCCAAACTTGGGTGGTTGACCCAGGAGAAGCCAAAGCCGTTATTCAATACTTACAAACCCATCAATGCCAATTAGCGGGCGTTTTAATTACCCATCATCATTATGACCATGTTGATGGCGTTCAAGGCTTACTCGATCACTTTGGTGAAGTGCCTGTTTACGGCAATGCAGATGGCCCTTTTAAAGGAATTACCCACCCTCTCAAAGATGGCGATACCGTGACACTATCGGGAGAGGTATTTGATGTTCTTTCAACCCCTGGACACTGCCCAGAGCACCTTTCTTATTGTCACCCTCAAGCACTTTTTTGCGGAGACGTCTTATTTACA
>CBFHUY010000198.1:0-2449 GCA_965658885.1 Hydrogenovibrio sp. | reverse complement strand
TCATATTCACTGGCTTCATTTTGGAACAGGGTGGCATTAATCAAATAGGAATCAACACCAAAAGTATCTTTCGCAAACGAGGCAAACTCAGATAATGCTCGGGCATGCTTACGCTCTTTGCTGTGATGAATGGTACCTTCACCATTCACAATAAAGGCATCGACCTTACTCAATTGACGAATTTTTCGTTTATGCTTTCGCCAATCAATCCCGACTGGCCAAGTCCAGACCACTTCAACTCCATTTTTCGCCAATAAATACCGTAAATTTTCCATCACCAATAGACAGCCGAAATGGTGTGTCGGAGCGGTATCATTTATAATTGCGATGCGTTTTATAGTGCCTTTTTCCACGTTGATGTTTAATCCAGTTTTTCAATTGTAATGTGTTGTTTTTCTGCTTCAGCCAAGATATACGCTTTCTCCGCCGCCCAATCATGCGGGTTACTTTTGCGCCCCCCTTTCAACAAGCGCCTAAACCAATTTCCTTTAACAGGGGCATCATACCAGTTTGGACTTTGAAAAAAATCAAATCCATACATCGTTAAATGTCCTTTATCCACCATGCTAGAAAACAAATCGAACACCATACACCCAGTTGAAGGGCGGGCACCCAGTTGTTGCTGTAAGTGTTTCCAAGACGCCAGCGGATAAAAATATAAATGAGCTAACAACGACTTATCCAACGCAGATCGTTTCTTGGGTGTCATCCAAATCACTGCTGAATGTTTTCCTAAAATAGCGGCAAGCTTTTCACGATCAGCAGACAGACAAACAATATCAGTCTTACTGCCCACGTCTTGCTTCATCTCTTCTGGTAAATCCCAAGCGCGATTCATTCGTACAACAATATCAAACGCATCTATCTCAGCCCCCTTACCCTGAAGTTTTTGAGAGTTACCAATAATCGCAACTCGTTTGCCCTTTACCAGGTTAGCGAGGTGTTGAAGGTCTTTTGCAGTTTTCAACAGGAAGTCACCTTTATCATCTAATGGTTGTTAAAAATTTGCTGATACGTTGGGACAACCGTCACCCCTAACTGGTTAAATAGTTTGGCAAAACTCAACTGAAACGGATCATCCTTGTACAAAACTGCATATACCTGAGATTGGCTTTTCAACCATTTGGCCGTCAATACTGAAGTGCCGACATCTCCCACAATCATAATGGCATCCTTAAATTGTGGCAGCACAAATTCAAATGCTAACTGAGAAGGAATCACGCAATCCACCTGTTCTTTTAACTGCAAAGGGTCACCATCTTTCACTCTCGGATGATACTTAATCGCCACCTTCAACCCCCGCTGCGTCAAAACTGAAATAAAATCTTCAACCTTTTGCTGGTAATTTTGCATTTTTAAAATATTATTTGGGTGTGCAATTAACAAACAGACATCCACTTCCTTCAATTCTAACATTGACGCTGTCGAGGCGCCCATTGCCGAAAACAACGCCAGACCCAACTCTTGAATGGATTTGGAAGCAAACCAGTCAGGCTTTAAAGCATAAACCGACTTTTCTTGATACTCTTTAATCGCCGAATCCGGTTGAAACAACCAGGCCTGGTCAATCCAACTTGAACTTCCTACCTGTACCGGTTCGTCCCACCAACGCCCGTAAGCTACTTTTTTGGCAACTCGCCCCAAAAAGGTTTCCAATACGCTAGACCGACGCCCCGCATAAGAATAAAGCCCATCGTCTAAGTAAATGCCGATGCAAGGCTGATGTTGACGCTGATATTGCATTGCAAATTGAAACTCGATCCGTCGATCACTGCTGACGGCAATCACTTGAGGCGATACTTTATCTAACAAGGTTTTTAACGATTTAAAACTCTGCTTCCGTTCACTCAGTTTTTTCAACCCTGCCTGCTGTCCAGGCAAAATTGAGAGGTGTTGAAACGGTGACCCCTGCCAAGCTTCTAAGGCTTGAATATAAGGGTTATGTTCAATATTTTTTTGATCAATCAGTACCAGACTTGAGCATTGTGACTCAGCGTGCGCCAATGCATGTGCAGTTGCAACCAAAATATTCAAAGGCGTCGACGGCATATACAGCACGCTAGTTTTTTCCACTTGCCATCCCTTCTAACGCTTGATAAACATCGGTAACCTGAATACCTTGTTTGGATGCACACTCTTCCCCGGACGCAAACGATTTAATATAGTGCTTTGCAAGTGGAGACACCACACGCCGGACTTTATTACCTAAAGCCCCAACTAAATCCGGATCCGTTACCCGGTAGATAACGACCATAGGAACATCTAAGGCTGCCGCAACATGTGATAGCCCGGTATCGACTGACACGACCGCTTTGGCAAATTTTAAACAACAGGCCATGGTATTCAAATCCAGCTTTTGATTCGGCACCCAGGCCTTTATGCCCGAAGGGGTATGGTCATTTTCAACAGTCTTGGCAATCCGCTGTGCTCGTTGCTTCTCTTCCTCATT
>CBFHUY010000197.1:0-2459 GCA_965658885.1 Hydrogenovibrio sp. | reverse complement strand
TAAAGCGCCTTTATTATGTTTTTCATTAAAATTATTGCGCACCATGACTCTGAAATGGTGATCTGAATATTTCGTCGCATATAAAAGCTCCGAGCGCCCAAGATAGTGACTGATGTCGGCATTATCATCACTGGAGGGCGATTCAGGAAGCCGTATCCAAGGCTTAACGATAAATGCCGAGTTACCTTGTTCAAAAACCAATCGTAAAAATACACGATTCCAAGAACGCGATAAACTATCTGGTTTACCATTTGACTGATGAACCAAACCGATATCTATTAAACGATTTTTCCATCCCAAAAAATCCCATTGATTGTCAAAGCTGATCCAAGCTTCTGGTTGATGATTGGTTTCTCTAAACGGTGAGGAAATATCATGGTTATAGGCTTGCCAAAAAGAACGATTGGTATAACCCACAAACCAATGATCTCCCACCCCCAGAAAGTTATCTGAAATAGGTAATTTGACACTGAATTGAAACTTGATCTCTAGTGAGTCAAGCCGTTCACTATTTAGAAACTGCTCGACAAAAGGCTGCTCATTCATCCCTGAAAAATGATAAGCGCCAAATAACACATAATTTGGTAGATAGGTTTGTAAGGAAAATTGAGTGTTTTGATTGAATCGCTCAGATTGCAACCGTTGCTCAACGGCTGAAGGGTCAGAGGGTTTATCGTCTTCAACCAAACATTGCTGACGAATATCTTCCAAAGCGGTTTCAGGCGGCAGTGATAAGACCATCCTCTGTAAACAGCTTGAATCATAAGTAGGCGTAAAGGATTCTGTCTCCGGATCCGTTTCTGCCAGTGCCGATGACATAATTAAGAGCAGTCCAATCACATAGCTGATTTTCAGTCGGTTATTCATAAATTCAATTCTCTTAAATGGCCTACATCGATTGATGTTGAGTCTAGTGTATCGAACTGACTATCAAAATACTTGCGCAATTCAGAATATTACCGATAAAGACGTTGGTAAGTCCCTCCTGAAGTGACAAGGTCTTCGTGACTGCCGGATTCGATAATATGGCCATCTTCGAAAACCAAAATACGATCCGCTTGTTTAATGGAACTCAATCTATGGGCAACAATCAACGTTGTTCTGCCCGATAAAAACGGCGCGAGATCAACATAGAGTTTGCGTTCGGTTTCCATATCCAGAGCCGACGTCGCTTCGTCCATAATCACCACTTTGGGATCTTGTAAGATCATTCGTGCAATGGCCAACCGTTGGCGTTGCCCACCAGACAGTTTGACACCATTACGCCCGACCATGGTGTCTAGCTGCTGATCCATATCCGCCACCACATCATCGAGCTGCGCCATTTTCAATGCATCCCACAGGGCTTTATCCGGTAAATCTTGACCCAGGGTTAAATTAAATCGCACCGTTTGTTGAAACAACATCGGTTGTTGTAGAACGGTTGCCACATTTTGTCGCACCTGTTGTTGACCAATTTCTTCAATCGGCTCACCGTTGTAACAGACCTGACCTGCATCGGCTTCATAGAAGCCCAGCAAGATTTGCACGAGCGTGGTTTTTCCACCGCCACTGGCTCCGACAAAGGCCAGCTTTTCTCCCGGCTTAATTTCAAAACTGAGGTTATGCAATACGGGTTTATCGTGACTGGGGTAATGAAAAAAAACATCCTTGACCGAAACCGCAACGGGGGCCTGTTCAAATGGGTTTTTGAGCGCCGGGTAACGTGGTTCTTGATGTAAATCCAACACCTGATTAATACGCTGCAAAGCCCCTGAACCAGCACTATAGGCATATTGAATGGCCAAAATTTCTTGAACTGGCCCCATCATAAACCAAAGATACCCGAATACCGCCATCATCTCCCCAATCGATAGATTGGAAAAGACCACCATAAAGAAACTGACACCGCGAAATAGATCAAATCCAACCAAGAAGATTAAAAAGGACACGCGACTGGCGGCTTCCGATTTCCAGGTAAAGGCTTCCGAACGGGTTTTGATTTCTTCAGCACTGCCCCGAATTCGATCAAAAAAGGCTTTGTCTTGATTGGCGGCGCGAACTTGTTGAAGCGCATCTAAGGTTTCCGCAAGAGCCTGTTGAAAAGCCGCAACCGCGGTGTTTTCATCTTTTTTTAGGGTTTTGACTTTTCGACCCATACGCATGGTGAAATACACCACAAGCGGATTCAATAGTAAAATAAACAAGGCTAACTGCCAATGCAACCAAAGCAAAACAGCCGTCACCCCAATCAAGGAAAACACGGCCAAAATCACCTTACCAACCGTGGTTCCTAAAAAGGTATCTAGGGTATTGACGTCATTCACCATGGTTGCAGTAACACTGCCACTGCCCAAGGTTTCATATTGACTCATTGAAACCCCTTGGATTCTAGCCAATAAATCAGTGCGGATACGGTAGGTAACCGCTTTTGAAATAATGGTGAATTGCTGTACTTGCCACACCCCAAGTGCAACGCC
>CBFHUY010000196.1:0-2464 GCA_965658885.1 Hydrogenovibrio sp. | reverse complement strand
TCCCGTGTTCATTCGGTGTTGAGGATCAGTTCGTGGTATAGAGATCATAGCGAGTATTCGGGCTGGAAATCTGTGCATTCGGCAAAGGGCCAATGAGAGGTGGCGCTTTTTTGGGACGTTTGACCACCACTCTTTTTTGCGCGGCTTGTAGCGCTGAGGCGAGCAGGGTTTCACTGTCTTGGTCTGGGCCGACCAATTGTTGTAGTGCTTGCATTTCTTTGGGGGCGGCAGCGGACTTCTTTTTTTCGGGATACATAGGGTCGCAATACACCACGTCACACTGGACATCCGATGCCGATAAAAAGCCTGCCGCATCAGCCTCAATGAGTGTAATGCGTTCCATAATGGCGCGAATGTCTGCTGGTGTGTCGGGGTGTTGGGTGCGTTCAATGGCATCCGCCAGCAAAGCAGCAATAATGGGAGAGCGTTCAATGAGGGTGACTTGGCAGCCTAAACTGGCAAACACAAAGCCATCTCCGCCCATGCCGGCAGTGGCATCAATAATGTGCGGTTGTTGTTGTGCCAATACCGCGCGCGCTAAGGGTTGGCCTTTGCCGCCGCCAAATTGACGGCGATGGTTTTTTTTACCCTGAATAAAGTCAATAAAAACCGGGCCTGACTGAGCTGGAAACAGTGCCAGTTTATAATCGGGTGAGCCATTGGCTGTGCAAGGCTGCTTGGGATCTTGCCACCAACCCAGTTGCATGGGGGGCGGGGTGTCCAGCTCCCTACTCAGCGGCAACCCTAACTTTGTGGCAAGGGCGTGTGCACGTTCAGGTAGGGCAGTCTCGGCAATGGCAATGTGCATGGTCAGCGCGATTAGCGGTCTTCTTCAAAGCCGAAGGTTTCAGTCACATAGTCAATGTCTTTATCGCCGCGGCCAGATAAATTAATCAGCATCGTCGTGCCCGGGTTTTCCTGGCCGTGCTTCATTGCCCAAGCCACGGCATGGGCACTTTCTAATGCAGGAATAATCCCTTCACGGCGAGATAGTTTATAAAAGGCATCCAGCGTTTCAGCGTCAGTCACACCGTGATAATGGACTCTGCCAGCAGTTTTTAGATGAGAATGTTCTGGGCCGACGCCGGGATAATCCAAGCCAGACGCAATGGAGTGAACCGGTGCCGGATTGCCTTCGTCATCCGAGAGCAGTAAACATTTAAATCCGTGTATCATGCCGGGTTTTCCGTAAGTCATGGTGGCTGAATGTTCGCCGAGTTTGGTTCCTTTGCCGAGCGGTTCAACCCCATTTAGGGTGACGGTTTCATCCTCCATAAAGCCAGCAAAGAGTCCCAGCGCATTGGAGCCACCGCCGACACAGGCACCAACCTGATCAGGCAATTCGCCAACCATTTCTAAATATTGCTGACGAGATTCGTGGCCGACCACCGATTGGAAATTACGCACCATCATTGGGAAAGGATGTGGTCCCACTACCGAACCGATGGCAAACAAAGCGGTATCGGCTTGTGGCACATAAGATTGAAATGCGGAATCGACCGCTTCTTTTAAGCTACGACCGCCAAATGAAACCGGTACCACTGTGGCACCCAGTAATTTCATACGGGTCACATTGGGCGCTTCTTTGGCAATGTCGATCTCACCCATGTGAATTTCACACGCCATCCCAAAATAAGCGGCTGCGGTTGCCAGTGCAACACCATGCTGTCCAGCGCCCGTTTCGGCAATGAGTTTGGTTTTGCCCATGTGTTTCGCCAATAGCGCTTCGGCCATGCAATGATTGAGCTTATGGGCGCCAGAATGGTTAAGGTCTTCGCGTTTTAGGTAAATATGGGCACCGACATCACGGCTGAGGTTATGGGCGTAGTAAATCGGTGTGGGGCGTCCTTGGTAGTGTTTACGAATATAGCTCAGTTCATTCAAAAAGTCGGCAGATCGTCCTAAGGTTAAGTAAGCTTGATTGATTTCTGCGAAATGGGGCTCAAGCTCTGGCGGTAAAAAAGCGCCACCAAAATCTCCGAAATAACCTTCGGCATTGGGAAAGTTCTTTAAATAAGACATAGCCGTTCCTTTTGAAAATTCAAAAATGAGGGCACCTCAATTGATCAGGGAGTCATCGAGGTGCTCGTTATTTTAATGACGTCATCGTGACGTGCTGAATAAAAGTAAAGTCGATTTTAAGGTCGATTTGAGGAGTCATTTTAATCAAAAAATGACCAGGCCTGGCCATTTTTTGACAGAGAGAGGGCGTTAAGGCTTGCGGCCACCAATCATACGGGTAATGATGCCAGGTTCTTCACCGGTTTCTGCTTTAATAATGGCAGCAAAGTGTAAGACTAAAAACGGCACCAGATACCATAACGCCAATTCGTGGAATTCTTCAAGGCTGTGTTTCCAGTCGGATGGGCCATAGACAATCAATAAGCCACTGATCAGTGATAGCGCAACAAAGCCATAAAGACCGAGATAAGAAATGGCTTTAATTTTTTCCTTGGCGGTCGCG
>CBFHUY010000195.1:0-2476 GCA_965658885.1 Hydrogenovibrio sp. | reverse complement strand
ATTAATGGGGTATACTCGTACACAGTCTGGTTACGATGAGCAGTACCTTGGTGATGTTTTATTTGTGCCGATGTTAACGGGATTGGATTCACGGATAGAAAAAGAGGCACTATGAAGATTTTTACGGCCCTGTATGACCGAGTAATGGGGTGGTCACACCATCCAAAAGCCCCTTGGTATTTGGGTGGCATGAGCTTTGCAGAATCATCGTTTTTTCCGATTCCACCCGATGTACTGTTAATGCCAATGTGTCTGGCCAAGCCTCAGCAAGCTTTCTTTTTTGCGTGGATTACCACTTTGGCCTCATTGGCCGGCGGGCTTTTGGGGTATGCCATTGGTTATTGGATGCTGGAGTTGGTTTGGCCGATTATTGAATCGGCTAACAAGGTTGAACGTTATCGACAAGTAGAAGGTTTTTTTTCCGAGTATGGTGTTTGGGTGGTATTTGTGGCTGGGTTTAGTCCAATACCCTATAAGCTTTTTACCATAGCCGCGGGTGCGACCAGTATGATGTTATTGCCCTTCCTGTTGGCTTCATTGATCGGACGTGGGGCTCGATTTTTTTTAGTGGCCACTTTAATGAAATTTGGCGGTGAACGGTATGAAAAAAATATTCGCAATAGTGTGGACTGGATCGGCTATGCGCTGATTATTATGGTGGGGATCTATATCCTTTATAAACAGGTTAATTAGATGTTACACAAACTTTTGATTCGGTTACTGTTAATTGTGATGGGATTGAATTTGGTTGGATGTGCGCCAGCCCCTTATCGGGGCTGGTCAGAAGGCAGTGACTATTTTGAAGCCTCAAACCAATCAAAGTCTCAACAATCAGCACAAAAAACAACGTCTGAAAAATCGGAATGTTTAGCTCCCTATACGGTGCGATCGGGTGATACTTTAAGTGAAATAGCGCTAAAGTGTGGCGTGTCTCTCAGTGCCATAGCCAAGGAAAATGATCTTGCACCTCCTTATACGTTATATATTAAACAACAACTTTTGATTCCTTCTTCCTCAGCACATGTTGAATCTCGGAGAGAACACTCTCAAGCAACGACTTTACCTGAGCCTGCTTTTGCTTGGCCTGTGTCTAAACAATTACAATATGACTTTGTGAAAGATTTAAGAGGCCTTCATGGCTTGAGGGTTTTTGCCAATGTTGGTGAATCGGTTTATGCAATGAATGCCGGAGAGGTGGTCTACGCAGGGAATGGCATTAAGCAGTATGGTTCCATGTTGGTCATTAAGCATGATAATGATTATCTGACCGTTTATGCTCATAATGATACCTTACAAGTATCCGAAGGGGCGCGTGTTACCAAAAAACAGTTGATTGCGACCATTGGCAAAACAGGACAGGTTTTGGCGCCCCAGCTCTATGTGGAAGTTCGATATCGGGGCCGTAAAGTTGATATTAAAACGGTGCTAAGTGCGCCTTGATTAATCGATGATTAAGGCCAAGACCACATCTCGGTCTTCTGTTGATAACACGTTAAAAGTACGGCAAGCGGCAATATTGCTCATGGTTTCTAAACCGATGCCATGACGTGAACAAAAAGAAAACAATGCGCGATCCGGAAAGGCGTGCACTTCTCCGGTGCCCAATAAAATGACTTCAGGTTTCAGTTCTATCATTTTTTCCAGCAGCGTTTCGTTTAAGCTATCTAATGATGGACAAGGCCAGTCTTCGACCAGTTGATGTTGCGTTAAAAAGCAGCTTTTTGATAGTGTTCGGTCGTTTATTTTGACCAGGCCTGGTTGATATTGTTTTACCGCAAAGACATTAGAGTCGCGATGCTCGGTGAATTTCATATTGCCTCGCTATTCAAATTCAAGTTAAAGGGAGATTATGCCTTATATTTCCAATTGACGAAATAAAATGTTTCTGTATCATTACTAAGTTAAAATTTTTTTTATTATTTCTGCTTAACCGCCTCGATAGATTCTAAGTATTGGATGTCTTAAGGTTGATTAAAAGCGACCTTTCTATGAAATGACTGCGAATGTTGCGCTTTATTATGTTAGGCACTTTCAACGGTTTCTCTAAACAATTAGAAGCAAAAAGAATTTTTTAACATTATTTGACATTTGCATTTTCTGAGCGGTTTCTTAAGCACCAGATAAATGTAAACACTATTTCCATCTGCTTTACTAAAAGGTTATTAATCTGTGACAGGCGATTTTCAAAGAATTAAACGGCTTCCGCCTTATGTATTTAACATTGTCGGTGAATTAAAAGCCGAAGCGCGTCGCCGCGGGGAAGATATTATTGATTTTGGTATGGGAAATCCAGATCAGGATACGCCAAAGCATATTGTTGATAAATTGGTAGAGGTCGTACAGCGAGAAGGAACCCATCGTTATTCGGTTTCACAAGGGATACCACGTTTGCGCAAAGCCATCTGCAATTGGTATAAAACCAAGTACGATGTGGATCTGGACTACAATACCGAAGCGGTGGTTACCATCGGCTCTA
>CBFHUY010000194.1:0-2516 GCA_965658885.1 Hydrogenovibrio sp. | reverse complement strand
CATGTGACTTTATGGTCGACAACAGAATCGCTTCCGGGTTGGCGCTGGCAGTATAACGGTGAAGTTTGTTCAGGATACCCAATGGGATATGTTTCAAACTTACCCGTAGAGGGCAAGATTCAATCCAGTTGTCTTCAGTCCTTTATGGATTCTCTGCCAGCAGATTTGGAGAAAGCCCATTTTATTGTGGGAGATGACGCGCTCACTATTGAGTCGGTTCAAAACTTAAAGATAATTGCCGAAGTCATGGGGTTTTAAGTTAAAATCTGTTAAAATCTTTCGCCTAGTTTTGACTGGATTTACGCAAGCGTGTAGGGGCATTTCACCTCACTTTAAATCCGTTGAATTTATTTTTTGATAAGGAAAGTCCGTTGACCGAACAAAACCTTAAGCCATTAATTGAAATCAAGAACCTTACCTTTGCGAGGGGAGAGCGAAAAATATTTGATGGTTTGAATTTATCGATTCCACAAGGACAAGTGACGGCCATTATGGGGCCAAGTGGCACCGGAAAAACGACCCTTTTGAAGTTGATCGCCGGGCAATTAAAGCCTGATAAAGGCGAAATTTGGGTTGCTGGTGAAAATGTTCATAAATTAAGACGGTCTAAACTGTATCAAATGCGTCGCAAAATGGGGATGCTTTTCCAAAGTGGTGCCTTGTTAACCGATTTGAACGTGTTTGATAATGTGGCTTTTCCCATTCGGGAGCATACCCAGCTCCCAGAAGAATTGATTCGTCCTTTGGTGTTAATGAAACTACAAGCCGTGGGATTGAGAGGCGCAAAGGATTTAATGAGCTCAGAATTGTCCGGCGGCATGGCAAGAAGGGTCGCGTTAGCAAGAGGGATCGCGCTTGATCCCGAAATGATTTTTTATGATGAGCCGTTTGTTGGTCAGGATCCTATTACCATGGGGGTGCTGATTGAGCTTATTCGAAAACTAAATGATAATTTGAGCTTTACCAGCGTGCTGGTTTCTCATGATGTGGATGAAGTTTTATCTATTGCGGATTATGCTTGCGTTCTGTCTGAAGGCAAGGTGGTCGCCGAAGGATCTGCCAAGTCATTAATGTCGTCTAGTTCGGATTATGTTCAGCAATTTTTAAAGGGCTTGCCAGATGGCCCAGTGCCTTACGATTATCCAACAGGGTCTTATCAACAGGATTTAATGAAATGAATGCGTTTACACGTTTCTTAGCAAAGCTAGGCCAGAGCGCATTGGAATTGATGAGCCAATTCGGTAGAGGAACCTTTTTTATTGGTTCTTTGGTGCCAGCTATTCCCTTCGCGTTTCTAAGGCTCGACTTATTAATTAAGCAAATGTATTTTGCGGGGGTTCTTTCCTTGCCCATTATTTTAACCGCTGGGTTATTTGTGGGGATGGTGTTGAGCTTACAAGGTTATAACGTGCTGGTTGATTACAACTCGGAAGAAGCCGTTGGCACCATGACCGCCCTGTCTTTGTTACGAGAGTTAGGGCCGGTGGTTGCAGCGTTATTGTTTGCGGGTCGTGCTGGATCGGCGTTAACGGCTGAGATTGGGTTAATGAAGTCGACTGAACAATTGTCGGCTTTGGAAATGATGGCCGTTGATCCGTTGAAGTTTGTTTTCGCACCTCGGTTCTGTGCCGCTATATTGATTTTGCCGATGTTGTCGCTCATGTTTATTGCAATGGGGATATTGGGAGGCTATTTGGTCGGTGTGGGTTGGCTCGGGATAGATGAAGGGGCTTTTTGGTCGCAAATGCAACAAAGTGTGGATTGGCAAGATGATGTGATGAATGGTATTGTGAAATCGATTGCCTTTGCAATTTTGATCGCGATGATTTCGTTGTATCAAGGGTATGATGCGACACCTACTTCAGAAGGCGTTAGTAGTGCCACTACCAAAACCGTGGTACATTCATCATTAGGGGTTTTGGGGTTGGATTTTGTTCTGACAGCCTTAATGTTTAGTTAGAATTCAGATTGATCGTTGGGAATATAAAATGACTCGTCAAAAAATTGTAGAAGTATGGGTAGGCGCTTTTGTGTTGTTTGCATTAGCTTCTTTAGTGGTCATTGCCTTGAAGGTGAGTAACTTTGAGGGCTTGACTGAAAAACCAACCTATAAAGTCAATGCGCTGTTTAGTAATATCGGTGGTTTGAAAGTGCGTGCACCTGTTAAAATCAGTGGTGTCGTCGTTGGGCGTGTTGAAGCCATAACCGTGGATCCGATCACTTATCAAGCGCGCGTTGTGATGCATATTGATTCTGACTTTAATGAATTGCCGATTGATACGTCAGCATCCATCTTGACATCCGGATTGTTGGGCGATCAGTATATTGGTCTGACGCCGGGGGCAGATGATCTCTATTTAACAGAGGGCTCACAAATTGACTTGGTGCAACCCGCCTTGGTATTAGAAGAGTTAATTGGCCAGTTTATTACTAAGTTTGCAGATAGTGGAGAATAATCATGCTATTGAAAGGCCGACATTTTTTACAATCCTTTATGATCATGTTGCTGTTTTACT
>CBFHUY010000193.1:0-2587 GCA_965658885.1 Hydrogenovibrio sp. | reverse complement strand
TGCAGCTTGTCTTTTCAGATACTTTATTTCTTCCTCATCAAGGTTTTTATTAATTTCGGAGTTGGCTTTCTTAATGGAGCCCAATGCCAAAGGATATACAAACGGTGGTATTTGATAGTAGTCAGTTGAAGGATCTTTTGCACCGAATGGAATAGAGGATGGAGGATTGTTTATAAAATCAAAATCAAAGAACACGGAGGTTTCATAATTTTTTGAGTAATCAGTCCAAAAACTCTCAGTACGTTTTTGACCAATCCATTTGGATCCTAGTCTAACAATATCTGCCTGAGCTAAAGGAATCTTATAAACCGTTTCGCGCTCATCAAGACGATTACCTACAACGGCTCTAAGAGTCACTAAAAAATGCGGGGCTGAACTTAAGTTCGAACTAACATGGACAGATCCAAACCCCCATACAACTCTTAATTGTTGGTCGTTAGGAAAAGCGTCTATTAGAGGGTAATTCATGAAGCAACCTTATATAAGAAATAAGGAGCCGAGTCTTCATTCGTTGACTCAAAATAATTTTGGTAGCAGGTTTTGTGAAAAAGTAGCGCATTTAGTGAAAACTGACAGCCACCGCCAACCATTGCTGCAGCGGTTGCAGTGTGATGAGGCTGTACTAAATCACGATGAAAGAACGCATCAGCAGCCACTTGCTCTCCGGCTACCGATCGAATGGAAGCAACTTCTATGGCTTGCTTCAACGACAAATCCGGTAAGATGGTCAATAGTCGAGAGGCCAGCATGCTTTTGCCCGCACCTGGCGGCCCAACCATCAACAAAGAATGACCACCGGAAGCACAAATTTCCAATACGCGTTTCGCTTGCTGTTGCCCACGAATATCCGCAAGATCTGCTTCATAACGCGGTGGCGAAGGTGAGGTAGGACTTGGCGAGATCAATGATTGCCCTGCTAGGAAGAATTGACACACGTCCAATAAATGCTCAGCCGCCAATACTGGCGCCTTGTCAATTAAACTGGCTTCTGCCAAGTTCGCTTTCGGGATAATTAAAATGCTTTTTTGAGACTTGGCCTGAATCACGGCAGGCAAAATCCCAGGAACGGCTCTTAAACTGCCATCTAAAGACAATTCACCCAAAAATTCATAGCCATTAAACGATACCCCTGTCTCGGGAAATTGTCCCGTGGCTTGCAGTATTCCTAACGCAATCGGCAAATCGTAGCGACCACCTTGCTTGGGGGTGTCAGCAGGGGCTAAATTAATGGTGATACGTTTCGGCGGCAAAGCAAAGCCACTATTCAATAGCGCACTGCGCACACGATCACGACTTTCTTTCACCGATGCTTCTGGCAAGCCCACCAATGACAAGCTAGGAAGCCCATTGGTACTATGAACTTCAACTTGAACTTCAGGTGCTTGTATTCCCAGTACGGCTCTTGAATAAAGCGTTGCATAGTGCCCGGTGTTATGACTCATAACAAGGGGCGTTACTCCGAATCGCTTTGACGGGCTTCAAGCTCAGAAACCTGCTTTTCTAGCGCCTCTAATTTAGCACGCGTTTTGGCTAGAACCGCTTTTTGAATATCAAATTCCTGTCGTGAAACCAAATCTAACTTTTCAAACTGCACACTCAAGGTTTGTTTTAAGTTCTGTTGTACGTTTTCAGGTATTTTACCGAGGCCAGGCGGAAAGACCTGAGTGATTGCTTCAACAAAAGATTCAAGCTGCTGCGCGTTAACCATCACTCGCTCCTAATTAATAAAATGGGCATTCAATATACCCCATTGGAGGCAATTTTTCTATTGTAACTCTAGGGTTTAAGCTTAAAGACGTGTAGAATAATTCTAAATTATCAAACCTGAACAGGAAACTCTATGCTTATTGATGTTAAAGATGCACCGGATAAAGCGCAACGCATTTTTGTTCAGCTGATCGATGCATTTGAAGATCAGGATATTAATCCAACGCCGCTCAACTATTATATCTGGTACCAATACTACAAAGGCAGCAACCCCAAATTTCGACAAGAGATGGATGCCGCCCTGCAAGACCCTTTTGGCTACAATGATCGCCTAGGGCGTCGGCTATATGACGAATATTTTGCTGAAGATGAAGGTACCAATGACTTTGACCGCGCCTTAAAACGGTTAGTGGGTTCAGTCGTCAAGCGAATGAACGTTTGGAGCGAAAAACTCGAAAAACACACTCAAGAATTGGATCAAAACTTACATACGCTGTCCGAAGAATCACTCGATGCAGAAAAGTTAAAACAATTAACAAGCCACATGTTGAATACGGCAACGTCGATGAAGCAATCCAGCGAAGAGTTTCAACATGAAATGAACGAAAGTAATGCTGAAATCAATCGATTGCGCCAAGAATTAATTGAGGCTAAGGCAGAAACCCTGACCGATGAATTAACCGAGTTGGGCAACCGTAAAGCCTTTAATAATACCCTTCAAGACCTCGTTGAACAAACCCCAGACAATCCTGAAAGTTTAGTCCTGATACTGACCGATATTGACCACTTTAAGCGTTTTAACGATACCTTTGGTCACTTGGTTGGCGATAGTGTTTTACGTTATTTTTCCAATATCATGAAAAAAACCAAACAGGAAAAT
>CBFHUY010000192.1:0-2588 GCA_965658885.1 Hydrogenovibrio sp. | reverse complement strand
TGATCTTGCAGTATGGATTCGTGGTGACTTCGTTATCTCCGATGCAACGCTTAACCGTTTCTTTGCCTTGCATGTCATTGCCTTGCCATTAGTGCTGATTATCTTGGTCTTTATGCACATTGTTGCACTGCACCAAGTTGGTTCTAATAACCCAGATGGCGTTGAAATTAAGAAATATAAAAATGACCAAGGGTTACCGATTGATGGTATTCCATTCCACCCTTATTATTCTGTTAAGGATTTATTTGGGACATCGGTATTCTTGTTCTTCTTTGCCGTGGTCGTGTTTTATATGCCTGAAGGCGGAGGGTACTTTATTGAACCGCCTAACTTTGAGCCGGCTAATCCACTTAAAACACCGGATCATATCGCACCTGTTTGGTACTTCACACCTTTCTATGCGGTATTAAGAGCCGTTCCTGACAAGTTGTTAGGGGTGATTGCAATGGGGGCAGCGATTGCCGTGTTGTTTACGCTACCTTGGTTAGACCGTTGTAAGGTCAAATCGATTCGTTACAGAGGGGCTTCCTATAAAGTCTTGTTAGCGATGTTGGTTGTTAGTTTTGTTGTACTCGGGTGGCTAGGAACACAGCCTGCGACACCTGAATTGACTAAGTTAGCGCGTATCTTTACGGCAACCTATTTCTTATTCTTTATTATTCTGCCATTTACTTCGGTAAGTGAAAGAACCAAACCTGTACCAGAGAGGGTTAGCTAAATGAAAAGAATCTTTTCGATCTTAACACTACTAATCGCACTTCCAGGGGTGGTTTTTGCGGCAGGTGGTCATGCCATCCAATTGGAAAAAGCCAATAATAGCTTAGCGGATCAAGACTCATTACAGCGTGGTGCGGTCTTGTTTTCCAACTATTGTATGGCCTGTCACTCAACTAAGTATATGCGTTATAACCGTATTGCACGGGATATTGGTTGGGACAATGAAACCGTGGTCAATAAAATGGCCAAGGGAACCGTTAAGCCAGTTGATAATGTCATGACAAGAATGTTGCCTGGCGTTGGGCAAGAAGTGCTTGGTAAAACCCCGCCAGATTTATCGTTAATGGCTCGCTTGAAAGGCACAGATTATATCTATAGCTTTTTAAGAGGTTTTGAGCTGGATGAAGCGACTGGAGAGTGGGATAATAAACTGCTTAAAGGCACGTCTATGCCGCATGTTTTAGAAAATATGCAGCGTCACTTTGAGCCTGAAGATTATATGCAGGCAACGCGTGACATTGCAAACTATCTTGAATATGTCGGTGAGCCTGCGAAGTTACAACGCTATGATCTTGGTTGGAAAGTTCTGGCCTTTTTATTGGTGTTGATTATTCTCAGCTATCTACTGAAAAAAGAATATTGGCGAGATGTGAAGCATTAATCGTAAATATTCCGTTTAATTTAAAAGCCCGCTTTGCGGGCTTTTTTGTTGGAAAAGATCATGGCAAAGAAAAATAAAACCGCTTATGTTTGTACAGAGTGTGGTGCGGATTATGCACAATGGCAAGGTCAATGTATGGCCTGTGGCGAGTGGAACACCTTAAAGGAATTTAAGGTTTCATCAGTGAAAAGCAGCCAGACACGGGTCGCCGCAGGTTACAGTGGCGCTTCTGAAAAATCTGTCTATTCAATCGCGGATGTATCCCTGGCCGAAGTACCGAGAATCACATCGTGTCTGAGTGAGTTAGACCGAGTATTAGGGGGTGGCATTGTTCCCGGATCTGTCGTATTGATTGGCGGGGACCCTGGTGTTGGTAAATCCTCTTTATTACTGCAAATTTCCTGTTTGCTCAGTCAAAGCCATCCGGTGCTTTATGTCACTGGAGAAGAGTCGTTGCAGCAGGTTGCCATGCGTGCTAAGCGAATGGAATTGCCAGATGAGGCTTTACGATTGCTGACCGAAACGGATGTGGAGTCGATTGTGGTTGCGGCTGAAAAAGAGCAACCGAAAGTGATGATTATTGATTCGATTCAAACCATGCAATTAGCGGAAGTCACCAGCGCGGCAGGCGGAGTGTCGCAAGTTAGAGAATCCACTGCCTATTTAACCCGTTTTGCCAAACAAAACAATGTTATGGTTTTTTTGGTCGGTCATGTGACTAAGTCCGGTGAAGTGGCGGGGCCTAGAGTCTTAGAACATATTGTCGATTCAGTGTTGTTTTTAGAGGGTCAGTCTGACAGTCGTTTTCGGACATTGAGAGCCATTAAAAACCGCTTTGGTGCGGTCAATGAGTTAGGGGTGTTTGCCATGACCGACAAGGGCATGAAGCAAATCAAAAACCCATCGGCCATTTTCTTGTCGCGTGCAGAAGAGCCTTCACCGGGATCAGTGGTGATGGTGCTTTGGGAAGGCTCTCGGCCTTTATTAGTTGAAATCCAGGCATTGGTCGATGAATCGCCCTATGGCGCCCCTAAGAGAGTGACAGTGGGACTTGACTATAATCGGATGGCCATGTTGCTGGCTGTATTACATCGTCATGCTGGGGTGCAAGCCAATGACCAGGATGTTTATGTCAATGTGGTCGGTGGTGTTAAGGTGTCTGAAACCAGTGCCGACTTGGCGGTGTTATGTGCGGTTGTTTCCAGTTTAC
>CBFHUY010000191.1:0-2682 GCA_965658885.1 Hydrogenovibrio sp. | reverse complement strand
GTTTTACCATGGTCTACGTGACCAATCGTACCAACGTTTACGTGCGGCTTACTACGTTCAAACTTTTCTTTTGCCATTTTTAAATTCCTATTCTTACTAAATTAACGAGTACTATTCGCCTTTCTTGGCTTTAGCGATAATTTCTTCCTGAATGTTTGCAGGGGCATCATTATATTTAAGGAAGTACATACTATAATTTGCACGACCCTGAGTCAAAGAACGCATTTGATTAGAATAACCAAACATTTCCGACAAAGGGACTTCTGCTTTAATTGACTTACCAGAAGGGATATCATCCATACTGGAAACCATTCCACGACGACGGTTTAGATCCCCAATAATATCGCCCATATACTCTTCAGGTGTCGTCACTTCAACAGACATAATTGGTTCTAGGATAACTGGGTTCGCTTGAGCAACCCCGTTTTTAACACCCATTCCAGCAGCAACACTAAAGGCCATTTCATTTGAGTCGACATCATGATAAGAACCATCAATAAGCTCAATAGACACATCAACCAATGGATAACCCGCAATAACACCACTTTCTAGTTGTTGCTTAGCACCTTTTTCTACCGCACCAATATATTCTCTTGGAACGGCACCACCGACGATACTATTAATGAATTCAAAACCAGAACCTGCTTCGCGTGGCGATATCTTAAAGACAACATGACCATACTGACCGCGACCACCTGATTGGCGGACAAACTTACCGTCAGCTTCAACAGCCGTTTTAATCGTTTCTCTATAGGAAACTTGAGGAGCACCGATGTTTGCTTCAACATTAAACTCTCGTTTCATACGGTCAACAAGAATATCTAAGTGCAACTCTCCCATTCCAGAGATGATTGTTTGATTTGTTTCTTCATCTGTTTTTACGCGAAAAGAAGGATCTTCTGCTGCCAATTTCTGAAGCGCAATACCCATTTTTTCTTGGTCAGATTTTGTTTTAGGTTCGATTGCAATAGAGATTACCGGCTCTGGGAATTCCATACGCTCAAGAACAATCTTGTGATCCATATCACACAAGGTATCACCAGTTGTCGTGTCTTTAAGACCAACAGCACATGCGATTTCTCCTGCACGAACTTCTTTAATTTCTTCACGCGAATTCGCATGCATTTGAAGAATCCGCCCAACTCGCTCACGCTTTTGTTTTACAGAATTATAAACTGGGCTACCCGCTTCAAGCACACCTGAATACACTCGGAAGAAGGTCAAAGTACCAACATAAGGATCTGTCATAACCTTGAAAGCCAAGGATGAAAACGGTTCATCATCAGTTGAATGACGCTCAGCTTTCGTTCCATCTTCCAATTCACCTTGAATCGCAGGAACATCAACAGGCGAAGGCATATATTCAATTACCGCATCTAGCAATGATTGAACACCTTTGTTTTTAAAGGCAGAACCACAAAACATTGGAACGATTTCAACATCGATACAGCGCTTACGAATTCCTTCTTTAATTTCATCTTCTGACAAGTCCCCTTCTTCAAGGTACTTATCCATCAGCTCTTCTGTCGCTTCTGCTGCAGATTCAACCATTTTTTCACGCCATTCCTGACACAAATCCTGCATATCTTCGGGAATTTCTTCATAGGTATACTTCATACCCATATTTTCTTCTTCCCAATAAACAGCTTTCATTTTGACTAGATCAACAACCCCGCGAAAGGTTTCTTCAGCGCCAATAGGAAGCTGCATTGGAACAGGCGTGGCACCTAAACGGTCAATCACCATCTGATTAACATTTAGAAAATCTGCACCTGCGCGGTCCATTTTATTAACAAACCCCATTCGAGGAACACCGTATTTATCAGCTTGACGCCAAACGGTTTCAGATTGAGGCTCAACACCACTTACAGAACAAAAACACGTTACTGCGCCATCAAGAACACGCAATGAACGCTCTACTTCAATGGTAAAATCCACGTGACCAGGAGTATCAATGATATTAATCCGGTGTTCAGGAAACTGCTTCGCCATACCACTCCAGTGCGCAGTGGTTGCCGCTGAAGTAATGGTAATCCCACGCTCTTGTTCCTGGGCCATCCAGTCCATAGTCGCACCACCATCATGCACTTCACCAATCTTATGTGAAACACCTGTATAATAGAGAATACGTTCCGTCGTTGTTGTTTTACCCGCATCAATGTGCGCCATAATACCGATATTACGATATCTTTCAATTGGGGTCTTACGTGCCACGTTAATCAACCTTTTAATTTAAGTCCAAAATAACAAAGGCCCTTAACAGGGCCCATTTCAGATTACCAGCGAAAATGTGAGAAAGCTTTGTTTGCTTCTGCCATTCGATGCGTATCTTCTTTTTTCTTGATTGCAGAACCACGATTTTCAAGGGCATCGGAAAGCTCTCCAGCCAAACGCAACATCATGCCTTTTTCGCTACGTTTACGAGCAGCCTCAACAACCCAGCGCATCGCTAAAGCCATCTTTCTTTCTGAACGAACTTCAACTGGTACCTGATACGTTGCTCCACCAACTCGTCGAGATTTAACCTCAACCATTGGCCCAACATTTTCAAGTGCTTCTTTTAAAAGTTCCGCGTGGGCACCACCTTTCTTTCTATCGACAACAACGTCTAATGCGTCATATACGATTTTTTCAGCGACTGCCTTTTTTCCGCTAACCATAATCATGTTTACGAATTTTGTT
>CBFHUY010000190.1:0-2747 GCA_965658885.1 Hydrogenovibrio sp. | reverse complement strand
ATCAAGGCAGGTACGCTGGAGAAAATCAGTTTGGCCTTCTCACGTGATCAAGCAGAAAAGGTCTATGTGCAGCACCGCCTTTATCAAGCTGCCGCAGAAGTCTTTGCCTGGTTAGAAGCGGGGGCTTACTTTTATGTGTGTGGCGATCAAGCGAAGATGGCTAAAGATGTTCATGCCACCCTTTTACAAATCGTTGCCGAGCAAGGACAAATGGATGCCGACGCGGCTGAAGACTATCTGCAAACCTTGATCCAACAAAAGCGCTATCAACGCGATGTGTACTAAATAACTCGTGAGAAGGAAATCCAAATGACCTCATCCCCAACCCAAGACTTAGCGGATTTTTCAAGTCGCTTATTGAGCCAAGACCTCGACCAGCGCTTACAAAGCGTGGTAGCGGCCTATGCGGGTCAGCGCATTGTGTTTTCAACCAGCTTAGGCGCGGAAGACCAGTTGATTACGGAAGCGATTGCGCGGTTAAAACTGCCCATTGACATTTTTACCTTAGAAACGGGGCGTTTATTTACAGAAACGCTCACCCTGTTGGACGAGACTGAGAATCGCTATGACATTCATATTGAACGCTTCCGACCCAATCCAGAAGCGCTCAAAGCCTATGTTGACAACTATGGCGCCAATGCCTTTTATGACAGCATTGAACGTCGCAAGCAATGCTGCGGCATTCGCAAGGTTGAACCGTTAAATCGTGCCTTAGCAGGTGCCGATATTTGGATAACCGGCTTGCGTCAGCAGCAATCGGCATTTCGACAAAGCTTGGACTTCTTGCAACAAGACACGGATCGCCAATTGATTAAATTTAATCCCTTATTAGATTGGACGCATGATCGGCTATGGCAAACCTTGGAACAGCGCCAAGTGCCGATTAACCCATTGCATAACAAAGGCTACCCCAGTATCGGCTGCGAACCTTGCACCCGAGCCATCAAACCCGGTGAAGATGAACGCGCGGGACGCTGGTGGTGGGAAAATCCTGAACAAAGCCAACAAGAGTGCGGCCTTCATGTCGCCCAACCTTGCTCAAATAACGAAGGAAACCAAAATGACACAAAAGCCAACCCCTAAAGTGTTGAACGAACTATCGCCCACAGATAGCGACATTGAAATTTTAAAAGACCAAAGTCATTATCTACGCGGCACACTGGAAGAAAGTTTGGCCGACCCGCTCACCGGCGCGATCTCTGAAAACGATACTCAAATTATTAAATATCATGGCAGCTACCAACAAGACGACCGCGATATTCGCAATGAACGCTTGGCACGGAAACTGGAACCCGCTTATTCATTTATGATTCGGGTACGCTTACCGGGGGGCGTCATGAGCGCTCAACAGTGGCGCAATTGTGACCAAATCAGCCGTACATATGGCAATAACACCATGAAGTTGTCCACGCGCCAAGCGTTACAATTTCACGGCATTATTAAAAACGATTTGAAGCCGACCATTCAAGCGATGGACAGCGCCTTACAAGACAGCATTGCCACTTGTGGTGACATTAACCGTAATGTGATGTGTACCCAAGACCCAAGTTTGAAGGCGATTCAACGTCAGGTTTACCCTTATGCCAAACGCATCAGTGAAGGCTTTTTGCCACAAACACGCGCTTATCACGAGATTTGGTTAAACGACGATCAGGATAAAAAGCTGATTGCCGGCGGTGGTCAAATTGATGAGCCGGTTTATGGCAAGCACTATTTACCGCGTAAATTTAAAATTGCCATTGCGATTCCGCCTTACAACGATGCCGATGTGTTTACCAATGATATTGGGCTAATTGCCATCGAAAAAGACGGGCAACTCGCTGGATTCAATATCAGTGTGGGCGGCGGCTTAGCCATGACCTTTGGCCGCAAAGATACTTTCCCTCGCCTCGCCAATTTAGTCGGTTTCTGTGAACCGGATCAAGTCATGGAAGCGATTGAGCAAATCATGTGCATTCAGCGTGATTTCGGTAACCGTGAAGAACGAAAACTGTCTCGTTTTAAATACACCATCGAGCAATATGGAGAAGACTGGTTTGCCGAAGAATTACAAAGCCGACTGTCATTCAATCTGCAAACCACAAAACCCTTTGAGTTTACCACCTCTGCCGACCGTTACGGCTGGCAGCAATGTGATGAAGGTCTATGGCACTGTGTGCTGCATATTGAAGGGGGACGGATTCAAAATACCGACACTTTGGCACAACAAGATTTATTGCTGGCCATTTCAGAGTTGGATGCTTGTGAATTTAGACTGACCCCAAACCAAAATTTGCAACTGGTGGATATTCAGCCAGAAGATAAGCCAAAGATAGAAGCGCTTTTTGAACAGTTTAATCAGCCGATTGCCGCGGACACCTTAAACGGACTCCAACGCAATGCCATCGCCTGCGTAGCATTGAACACCTGCTCCTTGGCAATGGCAGAATCTGAACGTTATTTGCCAAAGCTCATTGCCAAACTGCAACCGGTCTTGGCAGAGCACAACTTACAAGACCGTGATATTAAAATCCGCATGACCGGCTGCCCCAATGGCTGTGGCCGCTCAGTGATGGGTGAGATTGGACTGATTGGTAAGTCACTTGGTAAATATAACCTCTACCTCGGTGGCGATTTCCAAGGTCAGCGCCTTGCCAAGCTTTATCAAGAAAACTTAGATGAGGATGGCATTATCGATGCGCTATCACCGCTATTTGCACGCTATCGCCAAGAAGGACTCGACCAAGAACACTTTGGCGATTTCCTAG
>CBFHUY010000189.1:0-2816 GCA_965658885.1 Hydrogenovibrio sp. | reverse complement strand
GTTATGCATATTCCGATGAAAAATAGTTATTGTGATTGGGTTAAATGGTTTTAGAGATGGTCAAAAATGCCCAGGCCTGGTTGTTTTGGGTTGGCATTAGGCTTGTCTTTCAAAGACTCCTTGTTGGCGATTTTTTTGGGTAATGGCGGCCGGAAATAGCTCTCCATTCATAGCGATATAAATGCCATTGGATGCCAGTTGCGCTGCCATTAAGGCACTGCCTAAATTAAATGCGGCATCGGAGTCACCGAGTTGAAAAGGGCGCATGGCTCCGGTTAATACCACCGTTTTGGATTGCGCTAACGGGGCGTTCAGTAAACAGTTGGCGGTTTCGGCCATGGTATCGGTGCCATGGGTTATCACTAAGCGTTGGCAAGGGGATTCCAAGCAAGCATTCAAGATAAGCTGTCGGTCTTCATGTGTCATTTCTAAACTGTCTTTTAACATCAACACTTCCGATTGAATGGGTAAGGTGATATTGGCTTGTTGGAGCAGTTTCGGCAGGTGGGTTTGTGAAAATTCTAAATGACCCGTTAAGGTATTGTAATCCTTATCTAGTGTGCCACCGGTAATCAAAAGGCCGATAGGGTTGCGTGTGCTTGAGGTCATGGTTTGGCTATTAAGGTTGACGCAAAATACCGGTGACGATACCGAGTATTTCGATTTGGTCGTTGGTGATATAAATGGGTGCCATGTCAGCATTAGCGGGTTGCAAGCGAATGCCGTTTTTTTCAATGTAGAATTTCTTCATGGTGACTTCTTCATTATTGATGCGCACCACCACCGATTCGCCATTTTCAGCGGTTGAACGCCGCTCGATAATGACAATGTCGCCATCTTCAATGTTTTCATCAATCATGGAGGTGCCTTTGACTCTTAAAGCAAAGGTTTCTTTGCGCACCATACTTTGAGGCACTGCAACCGTATCATAGTCCATCTCCATTTGAATCGGCTGGCCGGCGGATGTCCAGCCCAGTAATGGGACTTGGACAAAATCGGTTTCTACCAGTTCAATCGGGTCTGCTGTTTCCAATTGCAATTTCTGCTGGCGTTTGGGAATTAAGTAAGCCACATTAGTCATCAGAATGCCTCTTTGAATGAAATTAAGTTACGCCGGTAATACTTTTTTAAACGGTTTGACTTCTACTTTTTCATAAACGCCTGCTGCCTTATAAGGGTCGGCATTGGCCCAAGACTCGGCCTCGGCTAAACTTTCAAACTCGGCGACAATCAAACTGCCACTAAAACCGGCATCGCCTGGTTCATTTGAATCAATCGCTGGATTGGGGCCGGCTAATATCAAACGATTTTGTTCGGCCAGCTGTTTTAGCCTTTCAATATGCTGTGGGCGAGCAGTGGCTCTGAGCGGTAGACTGTTTTCTACATCGTAAGCAAAAATTGAATATAACATGGGTTATTATCCTTTCTTTTTATCCTTGGTGGCAGGGTGATCGACCACTGCATCCATTTCAACATCGGCTAGGGTTTCATAGGCATTATCCATTGCCTCGGTTGGGTGTGCCGAGCTATCGTCATCAGATGATTTCAGGAAGCGACTAATATAAAGCCCTTGGATGATAATAAACGCAAACGTCAGCCCCATTAAACCGAATAATTTAAAGTTGACCCAGGTATCGGTGTCATATTGATAGGCGACATAGATATTGGCTGCGCCGGAGAATATAAAAAATAGCACCCACATAAAACTCAGTTTGGTCCAAACCGTATCGGGTAGGCTAATCGCCTGATCCATCATGCGACGAATAATCGGTTTTTTACCAATAAAGTGACTGCCTAAAAAGACCAGTGCAAAGCCCCAGTTGACGACGGTTGGTTTCCATTTAATAAAGGCTTCGTCTTGAAAGATTAAGGTGGCGCCACCAAGAATAACAATTAATGCCAAAGTAATGAGGTGCATCTTTTCGACACGTTTATTTTTAAAATAAACATAAGCGACCTGGGCAATTGACGCAACGATAGCGACAGCCGTGGCGACATAGATACCGTAAACTTTAAAGGCAATAAAAAATAGCAGAATGGGGAAAAAATCAAATAACAGTTTCATGAGAACCCTTTTGTGACCCTAATCAATGAGATGCGCACTCCAGAATAGGGTAGAATCAGTCCGGATATTTCACAAATTTATGAAATATCCGGGTTAGCGAATACAACTTGTGTCAGCAATCATGACCAGAAATTTGGATGATTGCCACAGTTCAATAACGTCGTTTCTTAAAAATAATGGCCATTTTATATGGGATTGCGCCTTAAAGAAAGGCGTTTATCGTTGGCAAGGTCCGAATGGAGCAAAATGAAAATTGATTTACACTGTCATACCACGGCTTCAGATGGTGCCTTGTCACCAAAACAGCTTATCGATTTAGCGGTTGAACATGCGGTTACCACGCTTGCCATTACCGATCATGACACCACGGCAGGCTATGAACAAGCCTGTGACTATGCACAACAAAACGGTTTGCAACTCATTGTTGGCACTGAAATATCCTGCCAATGGCGTGGACACACCATTCATATTGTGGGTTTGGATTGTGATATTGAAAATGAACCATTGCAAGCAGGGTTAAAACAAAATCGGTTAAAGCGCTGGCAAAGAGCTCATCAAATTGACCAGAAATGCAAAGCCTTAAAGTTGGATGGGGTGTTGGATGAAATCATGCCGCTGACTGAAGATGATATGATTGGGCGCAATCATTTTGCACAGGTGTTGATTGGTCGAAAAAAGGTTAAAAACCAACAGCAAGCGTTTGATAAATATTTAAAAAAAGGCAAGCCTTTGTATGCAGAGGTCGATTGGC
>CBFHUY010000188.1:0-2852 GCA_965658885.1 Hydrogenovibrio sp. | reverse complement strand
CAAAATGGTGGCAAATCGCATTCGAAAAAACCTTAAAAATCTGAAAAGCTGGTTGAAGCAAAAAGAGGTTCAAGCCTATCGAGTTTATGATGCTGATATTCCAGAGTATGCATTGGCGATTGATTGTTACCACACCTTAGAAGACGGGTTATGGGTTTTGGTTGCAGAATATGCCGCGCCGAAAACGGTGAATCCAACCTTAGCAAAACGCCGCTTGTATGAAGCGCTATCGGTATTGCCGAGCGTTTTTCAGGTATCGGCTGATAAAATCGTGTTTAAGGTTCGGAGCCAACAAAAGGGCTTAGATCAATATGAACGTCTGGATGAACAAAAAGCCTTCTTTACGGTGGTCGAAAATCAGACCCGTTTAAGAGTCAATTTTACCGATTATCTCGACACTGGATTGTTTTTAGATCATCGCAGTGTGCGAGAAAAAGTGGCTGGTTTGGCGACCGGAAAACGGTTGTTGAATCTGTTTTGTTATACTGCCAGCGTCACCGCTGAAGCCGCTCGCATGGGATGTAAAAGTAGCTTGAGTTTGGATATGTCTAAAACCTATTTATACTGGGCTAAACATAACTTTATGTGTAATGACATTGACGAAAGAAAGCATGTGCTTCAGCAGGAAGATGTTTTGAAGTGGCTCGAAACAGCGACCCAAAATCCCAAAGACTTATTTGATGTGATTTTTTTAGACCCGCCTTCTTTTTCAACATCCAAAAGAATGGATGGCACTCTCGATATCCAAAGAGATCATGTTGATTTAATTCGTAAAACTTTAAAATTATTGACACCGGAAGGGAAGTTGGTATTCTCAACCAATCTGAGGCGATTTAAGTTAGATTTGGAAGGCTTGGCTTTTGAGGGTGACGTTGAAAACTGGACAAAAGCGACCTTGCCAAAGGACTTTGCAAGGAACCCTAAAATTCATCAAGTGTGGTGCTTTTCAAAAGGTTAACCCAGGTGCTCATTCGTTACGGTATAAAAGGATTGTTAGACCATGATGCATATTAGTCAATTGAAAGATACGGCTAGAATTGGCCCTTTGGACAGGCTCGAAGTTGAAAAATATTACTTATCTCTTTTGGAGCAGCAAGCCAATTTTGATCAAAGCATGAATGATTATTTCACTGAATTAGGCTTGGCTGACAAACCGTCCATCTTAGTAAAAGACTATTTTGTCAGTTTAATTAATGGGGTTTACCAGAATAATTACTATTCTGTCCAATATCAGCAAACGCTTCATTGGTTAAAAACCGGTGTTTCTTTTAACCAATGTCTATTATTGCTAACGCATATACAACAACAATTTGTACGCTATGCAGACCACTTAAACTCAGATGCTCTAGCCAAGAGTTTGTTGCATGTGGTGGGTCTAGGTCAAAGCATTGTGACAACGGTTTATTCCGTTGCCGAGTCGATTGAGCGAATGAAAGCCCGTTCCAATCATGAAATTCGCCGTATTCGAAACTCTTATTGCTCAACCTCTTTAGAGGTTTCTCAATCTTTGATTGATGCCTATATTAATCATCATAAATGGAAGATGAGTGCATTTGAATTGGCATTAGGGGGGGAGACGGAATCGGAAAACTATCAATCTTCTCATTTAGACTGCAAGTTGGCTATTTGGTTGAATGAGGAAGGGATGCAATTGATCCCAAAAACACAAAAGCAGTTTTTCCTTGAAGCCCATGAACGGGTGCATCGGCTTGCGAACCTTGCCATTGAAGAGGCGATGCAAAATCGGCATGAAAATATTATTGAATTGCTGATGGAAATGGAAATGGCTTCTGAAGATGTCATGGATGTGTTGCTGGATTTGATAGAAAAGCAGTTTGTTGAAGAGGCGAATACCGATAGCTTAACTGGATTTTTAAACCGCCGCGCCTTTGATTTTGAGTTTGATAAGGCCTTGGCTTTTGCGAAGCGTCATGATTTTTGGTTGGACTTAGTGGTGATTGATGTGGATCACTTTAAGCAGATTAATGATCAATATGGCCACCAGCAGGGCGATGCGGTATTAAAGAAACTGGCTGATATTTTTACTCAAGTGGCTCGAACCGAAGATATGATTTTTCGTTGGGGCGGCGAAGAGTTTGTGGTGATTACCCTCGATAAAGAAGCCGAAGGGTCAGAAATGCTGGCTGAGCGATTGCGTCAGGCGGTCGAAAAAGAAACCTTTGCCTTCCCAGATGGCGTAGCGCTAAAACTAACCATCAGCTGTGGTGCACTTAGTTATTGGGCAGGATTGACCTTACCAGAAAAAACGGTGTTTGAATTAGCGGATGAGCAGTTGTATTTGGCAAAACAAAATGGCCGCAATCAAATTTCTCACCGAGTTTATGATGTGGTGCCTGTCAATCCAGCTGAATAAGATGATTTCAATTAAGTCTGGCGCAAGTCGCTTTTCTCAAGTCGCTTTTTTGCTAGAATAAGCGCCAATTTAAGTTTATATAAGAGGCGTCGCCATGGAACAATCCATTCAATTTGATGAAGCGTTAATTAAACGGTATAACCAATCAGGGCCACGCTACACGTCTTATCCGACGGCGGTGCAGTTTGATGAACGCTTTGGTATCGCCGATTATCAAGCGGCGGCTGAGCGTAGCAATCACTCTGACCGAAATTTGTCTTTATATTTTCATATCCCTTTTTGTGATACGGTTTGTTTCTTTTGTGCCTGTAACAAAGTCTGGACGCGAGATCGTTCTAAAACCACGCCTTATCTCACTCGCCTGTATAAAGAAATTGAGCTGCAATCAAAATTGTTTGATCCAAGTCGTAAAGTCGATCAGCTGCATTGGGGCGGCGGCACGCCGACCTTTATCAATATGGATGAAATGCGCGAATTG
>CBFHUY010000187.1:0-2879 GCA_965658885.1 Hydrogenovibrio sp. | reverse complement strand
AATTGTGTAAACCAATCTTCTGTTGAATGGTCTGCATTTTTTCTTCAAACGGTTTTTTCTGCTTTCTTGAGCGTAAGCGTTCAGGACGAACCACAAATACGTCGGTTTGCAGTCGATATAACGCTAAATTAAATTCTTCACATAAGTCTAAAAGCACCTCAGAGAACTGCTGAATCAAAGTATCCCCGAATTCAAACCCGTAATACTGATTAATAAACCGAAACCCTTTAATATCCAAAATACCGAGCTGCTCACATTTTGTATTGTCAATATCTTCAAACAGTTGAATTCGGTTAGGCAGTCCTGTTAAATCATCTAAGCGATGGTTTTTTATGATTTCCGCTTGCTTGATCAAGTCCGTCACATCAGAGCGAATACTAATATATTCCGTAATATTCTGATCCAAATCCAAAATAGGTACAATCACACTCTTAACGTAATAACTGGAACCGTCTTTTGTTACATTTTGAATCACGCCACGCCAGACTTTCTTGGCCTGAATGGTTTGCCAGAGATCAGCAAACACAGAGCTCGGCATATCTGGATGACGCAAAATATTATGATTCTTCCCAATCACCTCACTTGATGCGTAACCTGAAATTTTTTCAAACGCTTCATTGACGTAGGTAATTCGTCCCGTAATATCTGCTTTAGAAACGATAGCGGTTTGATCTAATGCGTTTTTGTATTGTTCCAAAGAAGCGGTATGTTCATCGAGTTCGTCTAACACCACGCGATTCAAGTGATTTAAGGAACGGATAGTGGAGTTTTTGGTCAAATGATGGCTTAAATTAAAGTTAGGTAGTGATGGCTTCCGAACTTGCTTGTGTTCAGACAAGGCTAAAAAGGTGGTGGTTAAGTTTAATAATAATGACTGGTCTTGATGTGATAAATATTCGCCATAGGTAAAAAAGCCGGCTGTCGGTGCGATTTGACTCAGCGCATGGATTTCAGCCTGAATATGCTCCCCCAAGAAAGCGTGCCTTGCGGTACAAGAGTAGATAAATATCGACTCGATCGGGTGGTGGTCATAAGCATATTTCGCCCTATCCGCCGCTTGATTCAGAATAGAACTCACATCGGCAATACCAAAACGGACTTGATCGCCCTCTTTAAAAACCCCTGCGTAACGAAAGCCATCTTGCAATGATGCCGCCACCATAGAGCGTCCAACTTGTAAATCACCCTGTTGTTTCAACAGCGGAAATTCCATCGCACTGGCTGGTAAATCGGCTAGAATTTCTTCCCCTAAGTACCGTTGGTAGACCTCGCTGATCGGTTTATCATTCAAGCGATAGACCATACCTTGGTCGTCGCACTCTGTAACCGTCAAAGGAGGCCCAACAGGTGTCCAGTTCAATACATAATCTTGATAGACTTCTAAGGCTGGGTTCACCAATAAAACGCCAGCCATCCCTGTTTCATAACAGTCGGTACCTACGATAACGAATGTCCGATGAAACTGGTCTAAATCTCCTGCATTACCACCAGAAATAACCAGGCCTGGGGCTTTTTCCGTCATGCCATCCAAAAAAGCTTGCGGCTGCCCCGTTAAGGCATTACCAAACATAATGGCACATTTCGCGCCCAATCGATTAGCCTGTTCAGCAATTTTTTCTCCACTACGCTCGGTTAAATCGGCTTCAAAGAAAGGCACGAGTTGCGTTTGTTCAAACACTGAAAAGACCAATAGCAGTTCGCCATCTGAGACCTGGTCTTGATGAATTTCACCACTGGTTGAAGCACCAATAATGACAATGCCAGGCAAAACCTGCTGAACAAACGCTAATATAGTGGAAACATGCTGTTGATTTTGGTCACCCGCCATGACCTGCAATAACACAGAATTCTCTGCTGGCGTTATTTGATGAAGAACATCTTGAAGGGCATCATTTGACTGATAGCGATGAATCAAAGTTTGCATAGATAATAGAAAGTCTCAGCCAGTGCAGAATCGTTTTTTTAAAATTATAATATAAGCGTAACAATACTTTAAATAACTATGAATTACAAATAAAAAACCCGCAAAGAATGCGGGTTTTATTTTATGACTACCTAATCTAACTTAGGCAAGTTCACCTGCGTAATCTTCAATCCCAGGATTGTTTTTCACGCCTTTTAACTTAGGATGATTCACCTTCTTCAGCTTCATATCTTGCTTATGATTACGCAAGTAATCTGCGGCAACATCCCACATTAAACGACCATCACCCACCGTATCGACCTGTGCCCAACCAGCAACAGAATAAGACTTACTGGCTTCAAGTGGCGTACCATCATCTAAGCGCAGGTCAGAAATACGATTACCAAATGAAGCGTTCGGCTCACAGGTATAATCCATACCGCCTAAACGCACCATATCACCACCGGATTGTAGATATGGGTCTTTTTGGAATAAGTTTTCACAAATTCCTTCCAAGATGTCTTTCATTTGCGCACCGGTTAATTCCGACTTATAGGTTTCACCATAGGTCATTGATGTCTCATCCATTACGCGTTCCATGGTAATCATTTCACCAGCAAGCACTGAGGTTCCCCAACGAACACCCGCAGACATGGCGATTTGTGCATCATGCTCTTCACGCAGTGAATTCACAATAATCTGATCCCAGGTCCCCATAAAGTTACCACGGCGGTAAAGGGTATCTTCGGCCACAGCCAATTCTTCTGAAAGAATTTCACCGTACGTCTTACCTAAACGATTTTTATTGACCGCACGCGCCGGATCTCTGGACTCAATAATGGCGTTATCGTACTTACGGGTGTAAAGATTCTCGATATAGTTTTTAACACTCTCATCTGCAGGCAATACATTTGAAAATACCGGTAGCAGATTATTGTGTACGCCACGTAGTTTTCCGTTCTGAATATCCAAATCC
>CBFHUY010000186.1:0-2901 GCA_965658885.1 Hydrogenovibrio sp. | reverse complement strand
ACCAAACACCGATTGTAAAACCGCCAAGGCATTTTCCGACGGCTTAGATTGATTCATCAAATCGGCATTATCCATCTATTGATTCAGTCCCTGGTGTAGTGTATTAAATTGATTATTGACACTTTAAGGAATTGCAAGAAATGTTTGGGATTGAACAATGGGCATTATTAGCTTACGCGATCAATTTGCTGTTCGTGTTAAGCATATTGTTTTTTATGCTTTATCAACGACGTTCACCGCAAAGCCTAACGACCTGGGGACTGACGTTATTTCTTTTACCCTTTTTAGGGGTGCTCTTATATTTGGTATTGGGATCTCGAAAATTACTCTATAAAAAAAATAAACCCAATATTTTATTACACCCTTTAGAATCGCCACCCGTTGATTCCCCTTCACATGTGCCTTTAGCCAGCGCCATAACACAGTTGCTCTATGCCAACCAAATAGACAGTGTCACTTATAACAATACAATTACTTTTATCGCAGAGCCAGAAGAGGCCTATCAGCAATTGCTCTCGGCCATTCATTCAGCCAAAACCGCTATTTATATTGAAACCTATGTATTTGAACTAGATCAAACAGGACTCACGATATTAAACGCGCTGACAGAAAAAGCCAAACAAGGGGTTGAAGTTCGGATACTATTCGATGCGGTCGGCACCCTTAGTCTATATTTAAACGCACATGATTTAGCTGAATTTAAACACGCTGGTGGACGTTATGCTTTTTTCCAACCGCTTTTTAAAGGCTTTTTAAGCCGGCAAATGAACCTGAGAAACCATCGAAAAATCTTTATTTTTGATGGCCAAACGACCTTTACCGGCGGCATGAACCTATCTCAAGATTATATGGGACAAACAGCTTCTACAGAAAGACCTTTTTGGATCGATACCTTATTTAAGATAAGGGGGGTCAGTGTCAGCCATCATCAAACCATCTTTATGGAAGATTGGTTTTATACCAGTCAAGAAAGACTCACACCACTCGCGCAAGATCCAACTCAACAAACAGACCACAACCATGCTACCTCCATCACAACCATTCCTTCGGGACCCGATATTAACAGTGATGCGTTGTTTGAAAGTTTTTTGCTCAGCATTCATGCCGCCCAAAATAACTTGATTATCGCCAGTCCCTACTTCATTCCAGATAGCGCGATCATGAATGCCTTAATGATGGCGCTCAAGCGAGGGGTCAATATCGACTTAATGACCAATCAAACTTCAGATCACCTGGTATTTGATCTAGGGAGTGCCTCCTTTATTAGACAGCTTCTAGAAGCTGGGGGAAATGTCTATTGCTTTCCAAATCGAGTGATGCATGCCAAGTTAATGATCATTGACCACCATGCCGCCTTTTTCGGTTCGGCAAATTTAGACTATCGCTCTTTATTTTTAAACTATGAAATCAGTCATTTTGTGTCCGACCCCCAACTGGTGAATACGCTGGTGGACTGGGTTCATAGCAAAATACAGCAAGCAGAGCGATACCAGCCCTCTCATCACAAGGTTCACCGTTTTTTTGAAAATTTAACGCGCGTTTTTGCACCGCTGTTATAGGCTAAACTCTCTGCCATGTATAAACCCAAACTCACACCCCTATCAACATCTACAGCGACAACCAAAACGCTTCCCAACCCCTTTCGTTTAATTGCGTGGAATTGTCATAAGGTCAACTTTGAAGCATACCACCATCAACCCATTGAAAAACTGCTGAATATTCCGGCTCCCCAAATGCTCTCACTACAAGAGGCGACCTTAATCCCAGAGCAACCGCACTTTTTTCAGCTCCCCTATGTGATGACGCCCAATATTCAAACTGCTAAAAACCTCTATGGCGTACTCACTGCATCGTCTCATTATTTTTATCCATTACGCCAACAATTAACTCAAAGCCGAGAGCTGGGATTTTTAACCTACAAAGCGTCTCTTATAACCTTACATCCATTAGCCAATGGAGAAGTCCTCACCCACTTAAACATTCATGCCATCAACTTTGTTCCCCACCTGCTGTTCAAACGCGAAATAGAAGCAATTTGGACGCTCTTAAAGCAACTGACTGGCCCAATGATTTTAAGTGGCGACTTCAATACTTGGAACAAAAAACGCGTTGCAACCCTGTTTCACATGATTGATGCGTTAAAACTGAAACAAGTCATTTACCCAGATGAACGTCCCATTAAAACCTTAAATCGCCAACCACTGGATTATATTTTTTATCGCGGCTTAACCGTTCATGCTGCCCAAGCTATGCAAGTGCCCAATATCTCGGATCACAACCCCTTGATTGTCGATTTTGAAATTGACTAAATTAACAAATGATTATATCGCTGTTTGTTTATTGTTGAAAAAAAAGGGATAATGACCTACACAAAAATCAGTCGGGACAGTTCATCATGGTTTACATGAATGCAATACGCTCTCGCCTCACATCTTGCTAAAGGAGATTGCCAAAATGAAAATTCGTCAGCTCTTTGACTACGATACTTGGACCTATACCTACCTAGTGTGGGATGAAATTACCAATGAAGGCGCCGTGATTGACTCGGTCATCGAAAATGCGGAAAGAGACGAAAAGCATATAAAAGAATTAGGGCTAGACATTAAATACCTGCTTGAGACTCACATTCATGCCGACCATATTACGGGAGCAGGAAAGTTACGGCAACAGCTAGGCGGACAATTAGTCGTTCACAAAAACTCAAATGCTGAGTGTGCAGATATTTTGGCAGAGGAAGGAGATATCTTTTATTTAGGCCAACAAGCCATTCGCGTGATTCATACGCCTGGTCACACTAATAATGACATTAGTTACCATATAGAGGGCGCTGTGTTTACGGGTGACACCCTACTCGTCAGAGACTGTGGGCGAACCGAATTTCAACTCGGAAATAATCAAGCC
>CBFHUY010000185.1:0-2937 GCA_965658885.1 Hydrogenovibrio sp. | reverse complement strand
GACTTTTTTGGAATGGCTGTTGGCAACGAGCTTATTCGACAGGTCGGGCACTATTTAGCCAAGGTGAAAGATCCTGCGTTACGGATTTATCGGATGCATGGCGATGAATTTGCCTTGGCGACTTCGATGGATCAGCCTGTAGAGGGGTTTGAAGCGAAGATTAGCCAATGGATTGATGAACTTTCTGATGTGCCGTTTGATGTGGCTGGGCACACGCTTCATATCTCGCTTAAAGCCGGGATTGCAGAAGGGTTAGATAGTGCGCTGACGGCAGCGGATATGGCATTGAAAGTTGCGAAAAAGACCCATCGTTCTGTCGTAACACAAAATGAAACCTATTTATTCAGCCATCAATATAAGGAAAATGCGATTTGGATGCAAAGTCTAAAACAGGCATTGGCTGATAAGGGGATCTTGTTGGTCTATCAACCAATATATGATTTACAACACCAACGGAATATGGGATACGAGTGTTTGGTTAGGCTGGATAAAGATGGCGCAATGGTTGAACCCGCTTATTTTCTGGAGGTCGCTAAAAAGGGCCGGTTGTATTCTCAGCTAAGCCAGCGGATTATGAGTTTGGCTTTTAAAGCCTTTCATGATCGAACGGAGCTATTCAGTATTAATATTTGCGCCGAAGATATGGTGAATGAACAGACTCTGAATCATCTTCGGAATTTATGTCAGAGCTACTATTGTGCAGATCGATTGATGCTTGAGTTTACTGAGCAGGAGGCGCATAAGAATCTAGAGGCCGCCATTGCATTTGTGAAAGCGGTCAAAGCGCTTGGCATTCAAGTGGCGATTGATGATCTGGAAAATGGGGTAACGGATTTTGAAGCGCTTTTAAAGTTACAGCCGGATTGTATTAAAATAGATGGTAAGCTGATTACGCATTTAAAAGATACTGCGCAGGTCAGTCAAGGAAAGGATGCAGAGCTGATAATCAATACCCTAGTGGGCTTTGCGCATCAATGCAATATTAAAGTAGTTGCAGAGAGGGTGGAAAGCCAGTCGCAATTTTTAAAATTAAAAGCGTTAAAAGTTGATTGTGTGCAAGGATTCTTTACTGGAAAACCCGCTATAATCATGACAGAACCATTGAAAAAGGCTTAAAAACAACCAGGCCTGGTCATTTTGAACAAATTTTTATAGACGAAATAGTATATTAGTATATAATCAATTACTGATGTTTAATTAGGAGAACAGACATGAAAAAAATCATCTTAACCGCTTTATTCTCAAGTGCCTTAATGGCGTCTCAAGCGTATGCCGGTAATGCACAAAACGGTCAAACGCTGTATGCACAATGCATCGGTTGTCATGGTGCGACGGCTCAAGGAAGTGTGGGGCCTAAGCTAGCTGGGCAAGCTGCAGCAACGTTGACTGAAAAGCTTCAAACTTACCGTAGTGGTGGTGATATCGGACCGATGTCTTCAATGATGAAGCCACTCGCAGCTGGTTTATCAGATGCAGATATTGCGGATTTGGCGGCTTATATTTCTAGCTTATAATATCCATCGATATTGATCTTTTAAAAGGGCTTTCTAGCCCTTTTTTTATAGCTGTCTGTTAAGAATTTAAGTTAAGATGATTGGCCTAAGATTAGGGAGAGAGGGTGATGATGGCAAATGCGCTTAGAGTTGGGCTTGGATTCATGCTACTAATGGTATTGAATGGTTGTGCCACCATTCATTTAGGTCCTGATTACGATGCCCCTTTGCAAGAGCAAATACTGTCAGAGCCCGCCAATGCGAAAGGCAAAGTGTTATTGATTTCGATTGATGGCACGATTTCAAATCAACCGGCATCTGGACTATTTAAGCAGGCTCCCGGCTTGTTAGATTCAGTGGTCATGCAGTTGGAAAAAGCCGCACAAGATCCCGAAATTAAAGCCTTGCTGATTCGCGTTAATTCACCAGGCGGAGGGGTGACCGCCAGTGACTTGATCTACCATGAATTGATGCAGTTTAAGCAGCAAACGGGTAAAGCGATCTTTGTACAAATGCTCGATGTCGCCGCATCAGGCGGCTATTATATTTCGTTGGCGGCCGATCATATTCAAGCCTCGCCGACCACTTTAACCGGTTCGGTTGGCGTGATAACTCTGTTGCCGAATGTTTTGGAATTGTCAGAAAAAATAGGCGTCAAGGTGAAAACCTATACCAGTGGCGCTAGCAAAGACATCGGCTCGCCATTTAGAGCGCCGAAGGCTGGCGATGATCTGTATTTGCAATCACTGGTGGATCAAATGGCTAAGCGGTTTTATGGCCTGGTTCAGCAACATCGACAGTTGAATGTGGATCAGATGGATGACATTAAAACGGCAAAGATCTTTTTGGGTCAACAAGCGTTGACGGCAGGCCTGGTCGATTCTGTGGGGTATTTAACCGATGCGCCAAATCAAGCTTGTCAATTAGGCGGAGGTCAACGTTGTCAATTGGTGAGTTATCGGTTTAATAAAAATCAAAACGCCAATGCTTATAGCCCTACGATCAATAGTCAAGCCGATGGCCCAAAATTGACATTGATGAACAGCCAATTATTGGGCGGCGTTTTGGATTTACAGCCGGGCAATTACTATTTATATTTACCCTAATGGGCTTTTTAAAAATCACTCCATTCATCATCTTTATCGGAATGATTCTTGGCTGGTTTAGAGGGCAAAGATGGGGCAGTAGCTAGTGGTTTTGCATTGGGTTTCGACTGAACTGGCTTAGGCGCTGAAAGCTTTGTCTGCGGCGGTTGCCCTGATGCTTTTACGGTGAAGAATGCCATATCTTGTTGCAATATTCGCGCTTGCTCACTCAAGCTTTCAGCCGCCGCAGAGGTTTCTTCGACCAATGCCGCATTTTGGTGTGTCACTTCGTCTATTTGGGTAATGGCGGTATTGGCTTGTTGGATACCTTCCATTTGTTGGGCAGATGCTTCCGCAAT
>CBFHUY010000184.1:0-3038 GCA_965658885.1 Hydrogenovibrio sp. | reverse complement strand
CTTTACAGGTAGGGCTGCTTGACATACTGCCATCAAACGCCACCAAACGTCATGCCATTGAGCACCTCCAAAACCGACTCGACTTCGCCCCAAGTGAAATTTTATTCGCAGGAGACAGCGGCAATGATTTAGCTGTTTTAAGCAGCCCAATTCCATCGGTCTTAGTTAATAACGCCAGTAAAGAAGTTAGAGATGAAGCCATCCAACTGACCGCACAAGCCAACAACACAGAGCAACTCTACCTTGCCCAATCAACCCAAAGCGACAATGGCAATTATGCAGCCGGCATATTACAAGGCGTTTGGCATTTTCACCCTAATTTACGGTTGCATTTACAAACCCTAGGAGTGGAATATGACCCCGACCTCTAACCCCATTATATTTGGTGAAGCCCTGTTTGACTGTTTCGACTCGGGCGAACAGGTTTTAGGCGGTGCACCCTTTAATATTGCTTGGCATCTACAGGCACTCGGTGATGCACCTTATTTTATATCCAAAGTTGGCCAAGACCCGCTTGGTGAAAAGATTATCAACCAAGCACGCCAATGGGGTATGACCACCGAAAGCCTGCAAACAGATGCTCAGCACCCAACGGGTCAGGTGGCCATATCCATTATTGATGGAGAGCCCCATTACGATATCCGAGCCGAAAGTGCCTATGACTTTATCGATCCAAAGTCACCGCCTCACCTCCCTAAAACCGGACTTCTCTATCATGGTTCTTTAGCCTTAAGACACCCGCATAGCCGCCAGAGTTTCGAAGCCCTTTTGGCGAAAGGTGAATACCAGCTTTTTATGGATGTAAATCTCCGTGAACCTTGGTGGCAAAAACAATCCATTTTAGATTGGATTGAACAGGCTCGCTGGGTCAAACTTAACCACCACGAACTCCACCAACTCGGTTTTACCGATCCGCTCATCCAAAATGCCATGTTCGATTTCCAACAGCAATTTCCAAATGCCCAACTCATCGTTACACGTGGTGAGGCAGGCACCATCGTCCTCACCCAAGACGGGCAGTTCTTTGAATACTCGCCCCCAAAAATTGACAACATTATTGATACTGTTGGTGCTGGCGATGCCTTTACAGCCGTTTATATTCATGGTCTAATCTCAAACTGGCCAATACAAAAAACATTGGAAATGGCTCAAGCCTTTGCCAGTCAAATCATTGGTAATCGCGGCGCAACTTCAACAGATCTACAGTTTTATAAACATTTCCAATCTTTATATATCTAACCAACAGCCATAAGGTTTCTTATGTACGAGCAAGTCTCACATACGCTATTAAACAACATTCTAGATCAAATCCAGCCTGACATCTCCGCACAAGATTTACGCCATTTCTACACGCGTTTAGGGGCCAATTTTTATGCGATTCACTCCCTATTTGAAAAACTTTATGGTCATCGAGCTGACTTTGAACAACAAGCGCTCAATCTGGTTGAAACCATGGCGAGAAAATACATTAAGCGCCCGGACCATCTAAAAGACCTCGATACAGAACGAGAAAAAGACTATAACTGGTTTATTCACCAACAATGGGTCGGCATGGCACTCTATGCCAATGGCTTTTCTGAAGACCTTAAGGGCATGAAAGACCACCTGTGCTATCTTCAAGAACTGGGCATTAACTTGGTTCATGTCATGCCGATTATGAAATGCCCAAAAACCCAAAGTGATGGCGGCTATGCCGTCAGTGATTTTCGAGCAGTTGATGAAAGAGAAGGCACGCTTGACGATCTCAAAAACCTCAGCCAGTCTATGCGGCAAAGGGAGATGCTACTGGTTTTAGATGTCGTACTCAACCATACCTCTGATGAACATGAATGGGCACAAAAAGCACGTGCAGGAGACCCTGTCTACCAAGATTATTTTTACACCTTCAAAGACCGAAATGTCCCCGACATGTTTGAGCAAAGCATGCTGGAAATCTTTCCCGAACAAGCGCCCGGCAACTTTACCTGGGACGACGAAATGCAACGCTGGGTCATGACCGTTTTTAATCAATATCAGTGGGACCTCAATTACACCAATCCGGCCGTCTTTATCGAAATGCTGGATATCATTCTTTATTGGGCAAATTTGGGCGCCGATATTTTACGCCTGGATGCCGTTGCCTTTTTATGGAAAAAAATTGGTAGTATCTGTCAAAACGAACACGAAGCGCACCTAATCCTGCAATTATTTAAGGACTGCTGCCAGGTCACCGCCCCCGGCGTCCTATTTATTGCCGAAGCCATCGTTGCACCCAATGAAGTCACCAAATACTTTGGCGAAGATGCCATTATTGCGAAAGAATGTGAAATTGCCTATAACGCCACCTTTATGGCATTAATGTGGGAAGCGGTCGCCACCAAAAACACCAAGCTCCTCACCCAAGGCATCAAAAACCTGCCGGACAAGTTAGAAAGAGCGACCTGGCTCAACTACATCCGCTGCCATGATGATATTGGCTTTGGTTTTGATGACAAAGACGTTATTTCAGCAGGCTATGAGCCCAATTCTCATCGCCGATTCTTAATTGATTATTTTACCGGAAAGTTTGAAGGCTCCCACGCCAAAGGCCTGCCTTTTAGCGAAAACCCCAAAACGGGAGACGCTCGAATTTCAGGTTCTCTCGCTTCTTTAGCAGGGCTCCAAACGGCAATCGAAATCGGCGATAACGACGCCATTGACGATGCGACTAAAATCATTTTACTGCTGCACAGCATGATTCTTTCTTTTGGCGGCATCCCCCTCCTCTACTATGGTGATGAAATTGGCACTTTGAATAGTGATGCCTACCTCAATGATCCCCATAAAATGAACGACAACCGTTGGGTACACCGTCCCAATATTGACTGGAAAAAAGCAGAAAAAAGACACCAATCGGGTACGCTTGAATACACTATTTTCAACAGTCTCAAAAAGATGATTTCAGTACGCAAAGATATTCCAGTCTTTGCTGACTTTAACAACCGTGAGTTGATTCATGTTGAAAACCCATATTTATACGTGATTAGCCGCTATAGCCCACAGCAACCCAGCAATCGCGT
>CBFHUY010000183.1:0-3043 GCA_965658885.1 Hydrogenovibrio sp. | reverse complement strand
GTACGGTAACTATAATGCTCGTGCGTAAGGGCCATGGTACATGCCGTTTCGATACGCTGCTTTTCAAAGTTGATATTTCGGAGTAATTGTGCCAGGCATTTCGGTGATGTTGTGCCGCAAAAAAAAGGATGACTTCCCGACCAAATTTATAAATTAATTTGTGTTTTTTTCATTTTGTTTTTTCTCAATGATTCACCAGTCAGTTCTATTCGGTGTGAGGCATAAACTACACGATCAAGTATGGCATCGGCAATGGTTCCTTCCCCGATTGTTTCGTGCCAGTTTTTCACTGGTATTTGTGCAGCAATGATCAGTGACGATTTATCGTATTTCATTTCAACAATATCCATTAAGGCGTTCCTGGCTTGGTCGTCAAAGGGCGAGAGGCCAAAATCATCAAGTATCAACAAATCTGTTTTTTCGATCTTTTTAAGCAGTTTCATATAAGTGCCTTCAAGTTTTGACAATTTCACCAGATCGATAAACCTTGCAAAGTTGTAATACATTGTCTTGTACTGCCTGGTACATGCATTGTGCCCCAGCGCCTGTGCCAAGTAACTTTTACCAGTTCCGGTAGCTCCGGTAATGATTACATTTTCGCCCTGTTTTATAAAATTGAGCATGGCCAGGCGTTCAAATGCATTTTTATCAAGGGAACGGTTGGCCGAGTAGTCTATATCCTGTACCGATGCCGGATACCGGAATCCAGCCGACGCAATTAAGTTTTTGATGCGTTTATTGTAGCGCTGCTCCCATTCCTGGTCGACCAACATGGCAATGTATTGATCGGTGGTATAATCACGGTGCAAGTTGTTTTGTAAGCTGTTGTGGTAATTGTCGGCCATGCCGTGCAACCGCATTTGTTTCATTTTTTCAATTGTATTCTGATTGTTCATTTATGTATTTTTAATAATTAATTGTAAGATTTTGGTCCACGTATGTTTGTGTGTACCGGGATAAACAGTTGTTTTGGTTGTTGTGGCTTGATCATTTTGTCCATATTGTTTTCCAGTATACGCTTGACCGTACGGTAACTATAATGCTCGTGCGTAAGGGCCATGGTACATGCCGTTTCGATACGCTGCTTTTCAAAGGCCTTTTTTAGCGATAGTATCCCCAGGGCTTGTTTGTAGCCTGTTTCGGGGTAGTCCTGCTGTTCGATCAGCAATTTGATGTATTGGCTTGTTTTTGCCCCGATCTTGTTGGCCAGCTTGTTAAAATATTCAGGGCTCCAATCGCTGTAAAACCGGTGCGTACTGCTCAGGTGATTTTTTTCTGTAACATATTGTCCCGCCCGGAAAACCCTTTTGTGCATGGCAATACGTTCGTTTTGGCAATAAATCTCAATGATGTCACGGTTGTATTGCAGCTCCACTTGGTGGCCGATGTAACGGCATGGAGCACTGTAGTAATTTTTCGTCTCCGAGAGATATACATACCCCATTTTCTGCACCTTGGCCCGCTTGTAATGTTTAATTTGGTAAGGCTGGGAAGGCAAAGGGGTGAGCTGCCCCTGTTCCAAGTCGACAAAAAGTTTGCGGCGACTGGACTGATAGGTATTCATCATACAGTCATTGTATTTATCAAGCTCTGTCCGCAAGTGGGCATTAAGTTCTTTTAAGCTTTGAAAAACCATGTTCCGTAAAGGGAAGTAAATACGCTGATATACCAGCCTTACCGCCCCTTCTACCATGGCTTTGTCCTGGGGGGAATACGAACGCGTAGGACTGATTGCACAACCATAATGGAGTGCCATGTCCTTAAGTGATTTATTTAACACGGGTTCGTATTTGCTGGCTTTGCTAACGGCCGATTTGAGGTTGTCGGGGACAATGGCCTTGGGGCTGCCTCCAAAGAACCCCAGACAGTTGCTTACCGAAGCGATAAAATCCTCGCGCCCCTGGCTCAATGTGGCTTCAACATAGGTGTAGCTGCTACATGGAAGGATGCCAACAAACACTTCGACATCGAGCAGCTCACCACTTAATTTATCAACAATCTGGAGTTTCTTGCCACAATAGTCGACCAGTAACTTATCGCCAGCCCTATGCTCAAACTTCCCACTTGCGTTGGTTTGGCCAAGCCAGTTGTTAAAGTGTTCATTGAACTGGGTATAGCCATAACCCTCGGGGTGCTTTTGTAGGTATTCTTTCCACAAAAATTCACGTGTGCCACCGGGAAGGTGCAGTTGTTCCTTAAAGTAAGAAAAGTATTGCGCCAACTCTTCGTAACGGTCAATGTCCGATAATGTTCGGGTGGGAAAAAGTTCCTTAAGTCCGGCATCGGTAAGCTCTTGCAATGAGGAATATTCTTGTCCCGTTGCCTTTAGCTGGCGTACATAATAATTTACAGTATTCCGATGGATGCCCAAAATGACAGAGCAACTGCGGTTACTTTCTCCTTTAATTTTTAACTGGATTAATTGTCGTACATCCATGATATCTATCCTTTTTGCGGCCATATCGCTTTTTTATTTTTTAGCGATAAGATAGAAATCTTCCTTTTGTGTTTTGTGGCACAACTTGAACCGAAACGGCCCTTAAAAAAGTGGCACTATTTCGTCCGAAAAGCCTGGCACAATTTGAACCGAAATAGGTGGCACAACTTCTTCCGATTTATCTATTGTACTCTCTTGTCGACAATATTGAGTTTTGAATGTCCGTTTCTGAGTTCTGAATGTCACTTAAAAACATATACTCATATTTGTTTAAAGTTATTGTAGCATTGGAAAATACCCTTCGACCATATATGTGGTTCCAACGGACTGTTGTAATATAGTTTTCCCATCCAGATGTTTCACTGGAAGATTTTTTAATATACATATCATCATATTTATCTTCTTCGTCCGAAATTGTTTCTGCGAGATCTTTAGAATACACTGCATTAATAATTATTCGATCTTTCTTCGAAAAAGAATGTGTTAGTCCAAAATTAAAATCGTGAAAATAATAATCAGGAAAACTTTTGTCGAATACACCCAAAGCCTTTAACGGTTGAGCTGGAATATCGATATATGATCTTCGCCCGGTAATAAAAAAAGTTG
>CBFHUY010000182.1:0-3080 GCA_965658885.1 Hydrogenovibrio sp. | reverse complement strand
ACCCAAGCAGAGCTCAAACAAGCTTTTGACGATTTCCGCAACAACCGTTTTTAACGTCAAAAACACCCAGGCCTGGTCATTCTTAGGGTAAAATGATGCCTATTTGACAACCCTCAAATTAGGATCATTTCCCGTTTTGCAAAACCAGCGCCAGCCCTCAACCACGCATCGCACCGCAGACTATTTGCTGCGATTTGTTATTTTGCAGAACCAATTTCAACAGGGCATCGGCAAGGTCTTCGCGTGGCTGGCGTTGCTGCTGGTGGTGCTGTCTGCAAGCATCGTCATATTGCGTTACGGCTTTGAATCGGGCTCCATCGCCCTCCAAGAAAGCATTCTTTATACCCATGCCATTTTCTTTATGATGGGAATGGCCTATACCCTCCAACAAGATGCACACGTTCGAGTGGATGTCTTTTACAGTCGTTTTTCACCCCGCCATCAAGCCATGATCGATTTGATAGGCAGCTTGGTTTTTGCCCTCCCAGCTTTGATATTTATCCTCTGGATTGGTTGGGACTATGTCAGTGATAGCTGGGCCATTCAAGAAAGCTCGGCAGAAGCAGGTGGCTTACCCTATTTATATTTACTCAAAACGTTTATTATCATTATGGCTCTGCTGATGGTGTTGCAAGTGCTGTCAGTCATTGCACAAACCAGCTGCCAACTCTTTTATTCGCAAGACCCCAAACTCATCCAATTCCTAGCTGAAAACCCGCCTCAACACGAGGAAAAATTCTAATGGAATGGCTGTCACTACTGTTATTTGGCTGTGTATTCATTGCATTGCTAATGGGCTTCCCCGTTGCGCTCACTTTGGCGGGTACCTCCTTGCTATTTGCACTGGTTGCCGCGCAATTTGGCGCTTTCGATATGGCCTTTCTCAACAGCATTCCCAACCGCCTGTTTTCCATTATGACCAATGCCACCCTAATGGCCGTGCCGCTTTTTGTATTTATGGGCATTCTCTTAGAAAAATCCAAACTGGCCGAACAACTCCTCACCACCATGGACGAAGTGATGCGCGGTTTCCGTGGCGGTTTAGGACTATCGGTCATCCTCGTGGGCACACTGCTCGCCGCCAGTACGGGTATTGTCGGTGCCACCGTTGTTACTATGGGATTATTGGCCCTGCCAACCATGCTGAAACAAGGCTACTGCCCAAAACTCGCAACCGGAACCATTTGTGCCTCCGGTACCTTGGGGCAAATCATTCCCCCTTCCATTATCCTGATACTCTTGGGCGATGTGCTATCTTCTGCCTATCAACAAGCACAGCTTAATCAAGGTATTTTTTCGCCTGAAACCCTATCGGTCGGTGATCTCTTTATAGGCGCACTCTTTCCAGGCATGTTGTTGGTTATTGGCTATATGAGCTATGTACTCGCCATGGCCTTTTTCAAACCCGAGACTGTACCCGCATCTTCTGAAAAACCGAATACAAGCAGTTTAGCCATCCGAGTATTAGAGAGTTTACTCCCGCCATTGGCACTCATATTATTAGTCTTGGGTTCCATTCTTGGCGGGTTTGCCACACCCACCGAAGCAGCGTCTCTCGGAGCCTTGGGTGCCTTATTACTTTCGGCGATACGCAAGCGCCTCAACTTAGCCTTGCTGCAAACCGTCATGCAAGACACCCTAAAGCTCACCAGTATGATCTTCTTGATATTTATCGGTGCCGCTTTCTTTTCACTCACTTTCCGAGGTTTGGGCGGTGACGACCTCATTCATCAATTTTTAACCGACTTACCGGGTGGTATTTTTACCGCAGTGCTGTTGGTGATGGTCGTGATGTTTATTATGGGCTTCTTCCTCGATTTTATTGAAATCACCTATATTATCGTGCCAGTCGTCGCGCCCGTGTTATTGATGATGGGGGTTGATCCCATTTGGTTAGGTATTATGATCGCCATCAATCTACAAACCGCCTTTCTCACCCCACCGTTTGGCTTTGCCCTCTTCTATTTAAAAGGGGTTGCGCCGCCGTCCATTTCAACCACCACCTTATACAAGGGTGTTATCCCTTTTATACTCATCCAGTTAACGGTTATGGTTGTCTTAGCGATTTGGCCAACGCTTGCCACCTGGCTGCCCAGCGTCCTTTAACTTTTTTCCATAAAAGGCCTGCAAACCCTTTCAGATTCGGCTAATATGTAGAAATTATTGCTAACCTTTCAAACCCATACGGCATGAATGTAAATCACAATACGCCCAAACTGAGCCACGCGACACAGCAGGCACTCAAAATCATTAACCGCTTTGAAGAAGGGGTGATGATTTTAAACCAGCAATCTGAGCCGACGGTAATGAATGATTCATTACAATCCTTATATCCAGAACTCCAACAAACAACAACGCTATTTCAACACCTTTGTCTGTTTACTCAAAAACATCAAGGCCATTGCTTCGACCTCCAGGCCTGGTTAAAATCTTTATCCATGGGTCAAGCTGCGCACCAAGATTCGGTTTGGCTTAAAACCCCAACATCCCCCACTGCATTACCCATGCGACTGCAAGCGGACTGGATCGAATTGGATGGTCAGGCGCACCAGCTGCTCATTATGAGTAACCAAAGTTTAAACCTACGAACCAAAGCCCACTCTCAGTTAATGGAAGCCAGTGGTTCCGGCCAATTTATTACCAATCCGCAAGGCAAAATCACGCAACCCAATAGTCATTTCTGTCAACTAACCGGGCTTAGCCAAACAGATTTGGCAAATCTCAACTACATTGATTGGCTCAAACAGCAAGTGAGCTTTGCCTTACCATTTGATCATGTCATCAAAACCCTACTTGAACAGCAGTTTTGGACTGGCGAAATTCAGCTTCATGCCACCGAGACAGCCACGCCAGCCATCCTCAGCTTATCGATGATTTTAGATGACGCCAAAAATATTGAACACTTTGTCGGGGTTCTACAAGATAAAAGTGAATTACAATCGGCCAAACACCAGATTCAACAACTCAGCTACTACGACCAACTAACCGGCCTTCCCAATCAAAGCTACTTGCAAGAAACGCTAGACCAACTCCTCACCACACCGGATGCAGGCCAACCTCACTATGCACTTCTTTTCATC
>CBFHUY010000181.1:0-3143 GCA_965658885.1 Hydrogenovibrio sp. | reverse complement strand
GGCATTGAGATTGTTCGTCTTACTGATGTAATGGACAAGTCAATCCCCGTATATGTTTCTGTTTCTTGTACCAGTACGCTAATCGCTGGGCAGTTACGCGAAATGGGATTTGAAAAAGTCTACGACTTTAATGAAAGTGTGCTGGTCTTCCCTGAAATTATTAACGCCTTTCTGCCAATTGTGCACTGGTATTCTGAAGATCTGTCAGAAATGGTCGATTCAGTCAAGATTGAAGCTCTCAGTCAATTATTTTCAGACCAGAAAAGTCATGATGTTCTGAAGAATATTGTTGATTTTAGAACGCACATGACGGCAGAAACTTACCAAAAGAATGATACCGTAACCCAGTATTTTCCTGAAGATGTCGATTTATTTTCGCATTTAAAGACCGGTGTCAGAATGGTTGACTGTGGTGCTTTTATTGGTGATACCTTGCAACAAACAGTACAGTATTTTGATAATAAAAATCATAAGATTGACTATATTGCCTTAATCGAACCAGACTCTAAAAACCTGCAGCCTTTACAACAAAATGTGAAAAAGTATAGCCAAGACATTGATCTGGTTGTTATTCCCGCAGGTGTTTGGTCCGATTCCCAAATTTTAGAATTTGATAGCAATGGTTCTTCAAGTGTGGTGATGGAATCAGGGGAATCGAATGCCAATGCAACAGAAAAAGTCCCCGTGGTGAGCATTGATCAAGTATTTTATGGAATGAAACCTAACTATATCAAAATGGATATTGAGGGGGCAGAAGTGAATGCCATAAAGGGTGCCGAGCAAGTTATCCGAGATTTTAGTCCGGTATTGGCGATTTGTTTATATCATCGAGGTTCAGATTTATGGGAAATTCCACTTGCCATTCATGCTATGAACCCAAATTATCATTATTACCTAAGAGTACATGGTGATATGGGGCTTGAAACCGTTATTTACTGTGTTCCAAAATCATAAGGTCGTCTCATGCAACATCCAGAATTAAAAGCCGCCATTCAAAACCGCTATAACGAATCTTACTTTTATGAAGTCAACCGGTTAACGTTTGAGAAAGCCTCATCTGAAGATGTATTAGCGCCGCACTATCAAACCTTGGTCAAAGAGGAAGAAGCGCTTTTTGTTGTGGTCGGAACGGATTCTGGGTTGTTGTATCAATATATCAAGGCACATATTAAACATAAACATTGTCAATTTGTGTTTATTGATTTTGACGAAGTGATTGACGCGACTGGACTGGCGGATGAATCCGGCGAAATTTGGCAAGGACAGGTTCGCTTGGTAAATCAAGACTTTAACTTTATGCGGTTGACGGCCGATTTTAACAGCTACATTATGCGTCGCCGAATTCATCTTATTAAGTCGTTGGCGGTTATGGATGCCGAACCCGGAAGCCCTTATGCTGAGCTTTGGAATAAGATTGAAGTCGGTTTTGTAAACTATTGCCGCTCTGAATTTAATGTGCAAAGCAATAAGGTCTTTGAAGAGCAGCGGTTGTTGAATGCAGCGGATAACTGGTTACCAGCCATTGAAATTGATAGTAGTTTAGAAGGGCGTGAAGCCATTATATTAGGGGGCGGGCCGACACTGGATGATGCCATTGATTGGGTCAGAGAAAATCAAGATAAATTGATTATTTTCGCCGCAGCGCGGATTGCAAAACGCTTGGAACGAGAAGGCATTCTGGTTGATTTTTTTGTGACAGTAGATCCATTTCCATGGAACTTCGATAATTCTAAAGCCGTTTTGGGGGCGTCTGACTACAGTATTTTAGCGCATAGCTTCCATGCTCAGCATCGTTTGTTAAGTCAATGGAATGGACTGGCAATGTATATGGGGCAAAAGTATGCTTGGTATGATGAAACCGCTAAAGCCAATATTGATACCTTGGGTCCAACTGTAACTAACTCAGCGTTACATTTGGCTTGTACGCTTGGTGCCACACGTGTGTTCTTTGCAGGGGTTGATTTCTGTTTTGCACGCGGTAAAACCCACGAATCCGGCAGTGACGATGCCAAGCACGCGGATACCGTTTCTCATCATGGTAAGGCGCGATTGGAAGATAATGCCGGTCAAATGACGGAAACGGCGGATGATTTCTTTTCTGCTAAGTTGGCAATGGAAAATATGATTCGCTACTACTTGGGACATAAACCCATTGAATTTATCAGCTTAGGGTTACATTCCGCCAAGATGGATAATGTCGCTTACCAAGATTGTTACGACCTTGTTTTACAGTCGGAATCTAAACAAACGCTAATGACTGAAATCAAATTAAACTTGACGCTAACACCTCAAGAAAAATATGCGTTGGTTCAGAAAACACAAAAAGAGTTGAAAAAACAAAAAAGACGCTTTGAAAAATTACATAAACAAACCAAAGAAACCTGCCTATTAACCGATAAACTCTATGATTCAAATGGTCAACCGATCGATAAAAACACCGCGAAGCTAAAAAAATTCCGTAAAAAAATTGATCACTTAGTTGGGCGTGATGGTGACATGCTAGCCAGTTATCAGGCTGCATTTTTTGCGGATGTCTTTAAGCCGATTGAAAATGAAGCGGCAATGACGCCTGAAGAAGTGGTTCAACAGTTAAAAGCCTTTTTTGGTGGGGTGGAAAAGGTGAGTGGACATTTGGTCAGTTTACTCAATCAAGGGCTGGATAGAGCGCAACTTCGTCTTGATGAGCTGGATACGCAGAGCAAGCCTTCACAATGTATTGACCGTTGGCGTCAATGGGACGAATTTGGTCGAGCCTTACAATGGAAAAGTTGGCATCCAGTGGCGCTGAGCGAGTCAGAATCTCATATTTTGCAGGATGCAATTGATCGGTTTCAGTCGGAATACGAAAAGACAGATCATCTTTATACCCAAATGCTGCAAAAGAATGTCAGCAATGTTTCGGCGTTACTGGCGAGAGCCAATAATGCATTTGCATTGAAAAATAGCAAAGATATTGCGGATTTGATTGACCATGTTGAAACGCTCGATTCTGCTGAAGCCAGCCAGAAACAGGATTTCTTAACGCTTTTAAAAGGGATGTTGCATGAATTGCAGGGTGAAGCGGTTGAAGCCTTTAATCTGTATGAAACGGTTGCTTCGCCTGCGTTAAAGCATATTGCTTTGAAAAAAATGCTGCCAATCGC
>CBFHUY010000180.1:0-3172 GCA_965658885.1 Hydrogenovibrio sp. | reverse complement strand
TGATTGAGGTCATTTGCGGCACTTTATCTTCGCGAATCAGGTTACGAATGGCAGACGTGCCCAGCATGATTTCGTGAGCTGCCACCCGACCGCCTTCTTGCTTTCTCAGAAGCGTTTGTGAAATGACTGCTTTGAGCGATTCCGATAACATGGAGCGCACCATCGCCTTTTCAGCGGCGGGAAAAACATCAATAATTCGATCAATCGTCTTGGCGGCCGAGCTGGTGTGTAAGGTTCCGAATACGAGGTGCCCCGTTTCGGCTGCGGTTAGAGCTAGGCTAATGGTTTCTAAATCGCGCATTTCGCCAACAAGAATCACATCGGGATCTTCTCGTAACGCCGAGCGTAAGGCTGCGCCGAAGCTGCGGGTATCTCGGTTAACTTCTCGTTGGTTGACCAAAGCACGTTTGGACTGATGGACAAATTCAATCGGGTCTTCAATGGTCAGAATATGTGCTGATTGAGTTTGATTGATGTAGTCAACCATGGCCGCCAGCGTGGTCGATTTACCTGAGCCGGTGGGGCCGGTTACCAAGACAATGCCTCGTGGGGTATTGGCAATGTCTTTGAAAATGTCCGGTGCATGAAGGTCTTCAAGTGATAACACTGTGCTGGGAATGGTTCTAAAAACGGCACCGATACCGCGGTTTTGTAAAAACACATTGACTCGAAAGCGCGCCAGTTTTGGGATTTCAAATGAAAAATCGACTTCAGATTCCGCTTCAAATTTTTGGCGCTGCGCATCATTCATTACGTCATACACCAAACCTTGCATGGCTTCTTTGTCAATTGCTGGCATATCAATGCGGTGGATTTCACCGTCCGTTCTAAGCAAAGGCGGCATCCCTGCTGAAAGGTGTAAATCGGAAGCCTTTTGCTGCACACTAAAACTTAATAGTTGGGTGATGTCCATTGCATGAAACCCTCACGAAATTTTATGAAGAATCGGCTCAAATCCTAACGATTTGTATTTTTTCCATCGTTCTCGCCCTCGTTGGATCAATTCGGGAGATTGATCCAACACCTCAATGGTTCTTTGATAGGCTTGAAACGACTCAGGGAAGTTTGGGTGTAAATTCAGTAGCACATCCTCACAGGCGGAGTTGGCCTGGCCGTCCCAGAGTTGAATGGGCGCAGGTTGGCTCAGTGCAACCGCATGAGGGATAAAAGCGTCTGGTTTATATTGCCAAATGGCTTCGTCAAGCGCTTCCAGTTCAGATGACTGTTGGCAGACAATATCGCATTGACGATTTTGATGCCAAATCTTTTGAACTAGCTTGCAGACAAACTGCAGCCGTGAAGCCGAATCTTGTGTTTCTAAAACATAAAAGAGGACGTCCGCAGCTGCCATGGTTCCTGAGCTCATTGTTGGCCGAGTAAATAGTCAACCAAAGCAGGAACAGGACGACCCGTAGCGCCTTTGTTTTTGCCACTCACCCAGGCGGTTCCCGCGATATCCAAGTGCGCCCAATGCACTGATTGGGTAAAGCGTGCCAAAAATTGCGCTGCGGTAATGGTGCCAGCAGGGCGGCCGCCTATGTTGGCCATATTGGCAAAATTTGACTTGAGCTGTTCATCATATTCTTCACTTAAGGGCATCTGCCAAAAACGATCATAGGTTTTCAAGCCGGAGGCTAAAAGGTCATCAATCAGCGGTTGGTGATTGCCAAGCACGGCAGACATTTGATGACCTAAGGCGATAATGCATGCACCGGTCAGTGTCGCCATGTCAATGATCTTGCAGGGCTTGTAGGTTTGTTGAGCATAGGTTAAGGCGTCGCATAAAATCAGTCGACCTTCCGCGTCGGTATTAAGGATTTCAATGGTTTGACCGGATAACGAAGTCACAACATCACCTGGCTTAATCGCATTACCCGCGGGCATATTTTCAGTGGCAGGAATCACCGCCACCACATTGAGTTTGGGCTTGAGTTGTCCAAGCGCTTTGAAAACGCCGAGCACCGTGGCAGCGCCTCCCATGTCATATTTCATTTCATCCATGGCTTCGCCTGGCTTGATGGAGATGCCGCCAGTATCAAAGGTCACGCCTTTACCGACTAATGCAATCGGAGCCTCCGTTGGATCCGCACCGTGATAAGCAAGACAAATCATTTTTGGCGGGGTATGTGACCCTTGAGCAACCGCCATAAAAGCACCCATGCCCATTTCAATCATTTCCTTGGCATCGAGAATATTCACCTTAAAGCCATATTGCTCACCCAGTTCAACGGCGGTTTCGGCCAAATAGCTGGGCGTACAGAAGTTGCTGGGCATATTGGCCAGGTCTTGGGTTAACGCCATGCCTAAAGCACTGGCTTGTGCCTGCTCAAGTTGTGACTGCAAAGCGTCACTGGCAGCGACATTAAAGGTGACTTGAGCCAGTTTTGGGTTTTTAAGCTCGGCTTTATTGCGGCTTTCATGCTCATAGTCGTAAAGGCTGCGCTGGATGACTAAAGTGTTCTGGTAAATGGCCCAGGCCTGGTTGTTTTGGGCAGGAAAAGCATCGATTAAGCCGTTTAAAACTTGCTGTGCACCGCTGTTGTCCAAGGCTTTAGCGGCCGCATTGATACTGTCTAAATAGTTTTTGTTAGAGAGGGTTTTGGCCGACCCCATTCCAACCAATAGCAGTCGTGTGCAAGGGGCACTCGGGTGTTGTAGTAGCATTTGCACATCGGATGGTTTTGCTGAAAAATCACCTGAGTTGACCAACTCGGCAATCAAATGCTCCAAGCCGAGTTGCTGACCCAGTTCGGTGGTCTTTCCCTGCTCAAACACGGGTAAAATGAGTGTGTCATAATCCGATAAGGTGTTGGTTTGTTGCAGTTGGAACTGGATTTGTTTCATGCGTTTGCATCCCTTCTTGTATAATGATTGACTTTATCTTAATGTCGTTATTCTAACGCTTTGGTGACTGTTTTTTGCGAATTCTTGACAAATATCTAACCCGAGAACTGTTTGCGACTTTTTTTGCAGTCCTGTCGGTTTTACTGTTGATTACCTTTGGCACCGAAGCTACCAAACTCTTGACTATTGCAGTGGAAGGCTCCTTGCCATCCAGTATTTTATTTCAGGTGCTTCTCACTAAAATTCCTCCCGCTTTAGAAGTCATTTTGCCATTGGTTGCATTGTTAAGCGTGATGCTGGCTTTGGGGCGTTTATACCAAGATCAGGA
>CBFHUY010000179.1:0-3173 GCA_965658885.1 Hydrogenovibrio sp. | reverse complement strand
TGAGCATCCAAGTTCAAAAAGAAGAACGAGGCAATAAAGGAGCTGCGCTAACCACGCAAATCACGCTAGCGGGTCCTTATGTAGTAATGATGCCAAACAACCCTAAGGCGGGTGGAATTTCACGCCGCATTGAAGGCGATGAACGCTCAGAAACGCGTGATGCGCTTAGAGATCTCGATATGCCAGAAGGTATGGGATTAATTATACGCACCGCGGGCGTCGGCAAGTCCACCGAGGAATTTCAATGGGGCGTGAACTATCTTGTTCAGCTTTGGGAAGCTATTCAAAAGGCGTCAAAAGAAAACAGTGCGCCCTTCTTAATCCACCAAGAATCCGACATTGTTATTCTGGCCATTCGCGACTATTTGCGTCAAGACATTGGTGAAATCATTATTGACGATATGCCCACCTATCAAAAGGCACGGGAATTTGTTCAACATGTGATGCCGCATCAAGTGTATAAGGTCAAACCTTACCAAGATACCATCCCCCTTTTCACTCGCTTTCAGGTCGAGTCACAGATTGAAACCGCCTATACCCGTGAAGTGGTCTTGCCTTCAGGCGGTGCCATTGTCATTGATATTACCGAAGCACTCACCTCTATCGACATCAACTCCAGTCGCTCAACCAAAGGTGGAGATATTGAAGAAACGGCTTACCACACCAATCTGGAAGCCGCGAGCGAAATTGCACGCCAACTCAGACTGAGAGACATTGGTGGCTTGGTGGTTATCGACTTTATCGACATGCAGTCAAATCGCCACCAACGTGATGTTGAAAATCAAATGCGTGAAGCTGTCAAAACGGATCGTGCCCGTGTTCAAATTGGCAAGATTTCTCGATTTGGCTTATTAGAAATGTCTCGCCAACGTTTACGCCCGTCTATTGAAGAATCCACTCAGATGGTGTGCCCAAGATGTAAAGGAACAGGCGTAATTCGTGGCGTGCAATCTCTTGCATTGTCTATATTAAGATTGCTAGAAGAAGAAGCAATGAAGGAAAACACCCGTCGCGTCATGGTGCAATTGCCAGTAGATGTTGCTACCTTCCTGCTCAATGAAAAGCGTCATCAAATCATCAATATTGAAGATCGCCATCAGTTACATATTCTCATTGTTCCCAACGAGCATTTAGACACACCTGACTATTTAATGGAAAGAAGCCGTCACGGTGAAGAACTATCGCAAGAATCCAGCTATAAGTTAAAGGAAATTATTAGCTCAGATTCAGAACAAATGAAAGAACCTGTTCCGATTATTAAAGAAGAACCGGCCATTAAAAATATGCAGCCCAGTTCTCCACCACCTGCTCCCAAACCTGAGGTTTCCGAAAAACCTGGCCTGCTGACACGACTATGGAAGACATTATTTGCCAGTGCGTCAGAAGACGCTAACCCGGAAAACGACGACGCGCAGGAAAAACAAAAGAAAGAGACTCGAAACAGCAACAATAATCGCAACCGGAACCGTAATTCAAGCCGTAACCGTAATAATCGTCGTCGTAATTCAACCGATAGTGACACCAACACCGATAAGCCGGATAATCGTCGCAACAAATCAACGACTGACAATCGTTCAACGGCCGCTGCCTCTCAAACAGACTCAACCGACTCACCAAAAGAGTCCACCGGTAATAGTCGTCGTCGCCGTCGGAGCAATCGAAATACCCAGTCAAGCGCAGCTAAGCAAACGGGCAGCAAAACCAATGCAACTGAAACTAGCAGCAATGACGCACAGGAAAAGCCTTCTCCTGCAAAAGCAGAAACCAAAGGAAATACGCAAAGCAAAACCGTTGCAAAGGAACAGCCGGATACGACACAGCCAGTTGAAAATCCAGAAGAGAAGAAAACGACAAACAGTGAACGTCCAAGACGAAGAAGTCGCTACAACACCCGTAGCTACAATGGCAGACGACGTAAACCAGAAGGCGCTGAAACCATGTCGATTCACTCGCTGGAGCCTCAGCCAGTCGCAACAACTGATTCAGCCACGACCACTACAACAAAGCAACCGGTTGAGGAAAAAACGTCAACAGCGGACACAGCCGAAACATCCAATAAAGCTAAGTCTGATGCAAAAGAAAATGTGACGAAGCCAGAAGAAATTTCTGAATCTTAAATCACTTCTTTATGCTGTAAAAACGACCATACCCAAAGGGCACGACGAGCCTGGTCGTTTTTACAGCCTCCCTTCTTACAATCGCTCTCGAATCTCTGCTAGCAACCCCTCTGAAGCCGCCGTTACCAAATTAAAGACATGATCAAATCCTTGCGGCCCACCATAATAAGGATCCGGCACCTCTGTTTCCGAAACGTCCGCTGCATACTCTAAGAAAAGCTTTATCTTCGCTTGATCCTCAGGCAAAGCCATCTGCTTAAGGTCATCATAGTTGGCATAATCCATTGCCAACACATAATCAAAAGTCATTAAATCCCCCATATCCACAGGCCGTGAACGCAAATCCAACATATCAATGCCTCGGTTTTGCGCCGTTTGAATCGCACGACGATCAGCGGGCTTACCTTGGTGCCAACTGGCCGTTCCTGCTGAATCAATCAAGATATCAGCCATCAATCCTTCTTTTTCAACCAAGTCTCTAAAAACGGCATGTGCCGTCGGTGAACGGCAAATATTGCCCAAACAAACAAAAATAACGGAAACTTTATGACTCATGACCTTTTCTCTTTTACAATAAAGTTGTTAAAACGTAACCTCATGATTACGGGCTTAACCCAAATTAACCGCTATTCTAACGCAAGGCCAATCTGAAGCTCAAATGTTAACATCACCGCCAACACTCAGTTCTATTCCATTTCAATCGAATTGGATCCTTTATGAGGATCCGGATTTATTGATTATCAATAAGCCTTCTGGCTTATTATCCGTTCCAGGACGGACTTCGCCGCCTGAGTGGAATCTGCTCTCACAGGTTCAAAGCTATGCGCCAGATGCGATGATTGTTCATCGTTTGGATATGGATACATCCGGTTTAATGGTACTCGCACGGAATCGCCAAAGCCATCGTGCATTAAGTCGTCAGTTTCAAGATCGCCTTACTGTCAAACGCTATCAAGCCATCTGCTTTGGCAAGCCCTCCCAACACCATGGAAAAGTACAACTCCCTATGCGCTGCGACTGGGAAAATCGTCCCCGTCAAATCATTGACTGTCTCCA
>CBFHUY010000178.1:0-3186 GCA_965658885.1 Hydrogenovibrio sp. | reverse complement strand
TGCCTGAGGAGGGACAATCCTATCGTCAGCGCATGACCCCTTAACTGCTTATAAGAGGATGGAACCTATGCGATTAAATAAGTTGACGCTCGCAACTTTGTTGGTTATATCAAGTTCTGCCAGTCTGGCAGCATCAAAGCCTCTCCTGACGGGGTCGAATTTAGGATATGGGGAGGCCAGTAATAATCATACCATTTTCTCCAGTACCGCTAACCCAGCTTGGGTTGGTGGCAATCTTCATGTCGAGAATAATTTTGGGATGGGGTTGTCTGGTGGCTTTAGGTTTCAGCAGGCAGGGTTTGGAGAACTCAATGATCAGTATGTAAATAATATTAAGCCTATCTTGACAGGCTTTAATAGCTCAAACCAATCGGCAGTCGTCCAAGCAACGGAGCTAGAGCAAGAACTGGTTTCAATGATTACCAAAGTGCGAGATGATTTTTCATTTCAGCTGGATGGGCAAGGAAATTTGCCTTTAGTGTTCACCCACAATAAACTTGGCGGATTTGGCGTTGAGCTTTCCTTTGCAACGTCTGGAACGGGTGCGATATTAAGTGATGACCGTCCAGTGACATTTGATCCTTCACAGTTGGTCGCAACGGGTCCAGGTAATTCTTTTACCGATAACGATTTGGTTAATGCATTGGATGTTAAAACCGGAATTTATCTTAAAACCGCAGTTTCTACGGAAGTCGCTTTGACTTATGCGGATCAGTTTTATCAAAATGAGAACGGGCAATTAGCAATTGGTTTTAGAGCAAAAATGATTCAGGCTAGCTTGGTCAAGTCAGTCAATTCTTTCAAAAAATACCTTACCCAAACCGCAAACAACGAAGATATTACCATCGCTTCAGACTTAAGTGATCACAGTGATCTAAACCAAAATGAAAATGCTTTTGGTTTAGACGTCGGGGCGCAATGGTTTGCTGAAAACTGGATGGCGGGTCTCATGGTACAAAATATTAATACCCCTAAATTCAATTACAATGATTTAGGTGTTGGCGCAACCAATCAAGCTTATACCGAAATGTATTTTTCAAACCAGTATGCCTTAAGCGAATCTGTTGAATTAACACCTCAAGCACGGATTGAAGGGGCTTATTACAGTAAAAATCGTCATTGGACGCTAGCGGGTTCAGCCGACTTAAATGATGCTTCGAATTTATTGAATCAAAAACAACAATGGATGTCAGTGAGTGCTTCCTATGCAACCGATGCGGCGGGAGATGAATGGTATTATGCTTTGGTGCCAGACTTTAGAATCAGTTACCACTCAAATCTTGCAGGTGACAAGCGTAAATTCTATGCGCCAGGTCTGTCTTGGGGACCATTGAACCTCGATATGGCCTTTGAGGAAATGAGTGATTTATCTAAACTGGGTAACCTTGGCTCTGCGACTGATGAGACCATTGATCTTCCAAAAATGGTGCAGTTAAACTTGGGCTTAGAGTTTTATTTCTAAAAAAGGATTGGGGAGCTAGTCATGAAGAAAATATCAAATAGTTTATTTCAAAAGTCACTTGTTGCTACCTCAGTTTCTGCATTATTGGTAGCAATAGCGAGCTGTGGTGGCGGAAGTAGTGATAAGGGGTCTGTCTCAACAGTACAGATGTCAGGCGCAGTCGTTGATGATTATGTTGCTTATGCAACGGTTTATGTCGATGTGAATAAAAACGGTCAATATGACTCCGAGTTTGAACCCAGTGCTTTTACAGATAAGGATGGATACTTCTCAGTTGCAAAGGATGGTACTAATTATTGTGAAAATCCAGCCTCAAGGAACTGTTTGCAGGGTGACGCGGCATTAAAAGATGGCGGTGTTATTCGAGTTGAAACGGGGCGGGACCTGCTAACCACTCAAGTCTATAATGCGACCATGAGTTTATTGCTAGATAATAATACCAGCGGTTTAAAAGTGACTGCTATATCCACTTTAAATCAGGAAATAGAAAACCTGTCCGATGCTGATATTCCTGATGGACTGACTAAGGCAGAGTTTAAAACAAGGTTTAACGAGTTTTTAGGTGGTTTTTTAGGCACTCAAACGCGTGCAGCAGGTGATGCGCCAGATCCAAATGCGATAGACCCATTTGATGCCAATGTTGGAAAAAAGGCGCGTGCCTTTAAAATGAGTATTCACTTTCATAAGCTTGCGGAAGCCATTGCTCAGTCATTTGTCGATGCCAATACAGGCACGCAGTTAAAAGATTTCTTGCCTGCTACTTATCGTGGCTTATTATTAAATGCGGATTTTACCAGTGGTGCTGATCCACTGTCGGCTATTTCAACGAAAGCCTCTTCTGTATTTAGTTTTGTTGCCACTCAAACATCAAAAACCAATCCATTTAAAGCCAATGAGATTGTCGAACTGAATAAATATTTAAATTGTGTGTTAGCGGTTTCAGGTGATAGTTATACCGATAATGTAGCCGGTTGTACTGTCAGCCCTTCAGCAGCACCCGCACTGGCAGAGTTGAAAAAAAGCTTGTTTAGTGCCGAGGTGGCAAAAGGTGTGGCTCTGGATGCAAATGCAACAGATCGCCTCAAAAATGCGGTTGCGATTAGAACGAATAATACGTTTGATTATACGGCTCGCGATTATACAACAACTTTAATCAGCGCAACAAATAATGCCAGTGGTGCTTTTGACCCCAATATTGGTGCCACAGTAGCGTTTGAGGCGTTTAGTGGCAAGAATCTAAAAATTGCCAATGCAACAAATGGCTTCCGTTTTTACTTTCAAACTGGCGGCAATGTTTCAGCATGTCAAAAAGAAGGCAGTCAATATAACTTGATTAAAGGGAGTTTTTCACAAGATCAGGTTCAGAAGTTTGTTGCTTATATCAGTGTTTTGGGCAGTACTTACACCTTGAAAAATCTTGATCCTGCGGGGGTTTCAGAGTGTAGTGGTGCAACAACATCCTGTATTGCGACTTCTTATAAGTCATTAGAAACCAATGAATATGTCCAAGAGTATTTTGCAGATTCATTTGAGTTAGTTGAAACAACCACAACGGTTCCAACTACGACTGAGCAGTGTAAGTCTGTACTCTAATCGAAATTAGCGTTGTTTAATTTTGAAAGCCACAATCTTTTAGATTGAGGCTTTTTTTAGTAAAGCGGTTGGAATTCAGCGCTAAAAATAGCTGTCTGTCGAATGAATAGGGTGGGGGTTTGTTTTGACTG
>CBFHUY010000177.1:0-3211 GCA_965658885.1 Hydrogenovibrio sp. | reverse complement strand
GGCGGCTCTGACCCTGAAGCCTTAGCGCAATGTGCGACGCTCGGTGAGGACTGGGGTTACAATGAAATTAACCTCAATGTTGGTTGCCCATCTGATCGTGTTCAAAACAATATGATTGGTGCTTGTTTAATGGCACATCCACAAATGGTGGCAGATGCGGTCAGTGCCATGAAAGCAGCTGTAAAAAATATCCCGGTGACCGTTAAAACGCGAATTGGTATTGATGATCAAGAAGATTTCGAAACACTGGCAGCTTTTATTTCAGCGATTGACAATGCAGGGGTGGATGGCGTCATTATTCATGCACGTAAGGCTTGGCTTCAAGGCTTATCGCCAAAGCAAAATCGAGACATTCCTCCGTTGAACTATGACTGGGTTCGGCAAATAAAAATGCGATTTCCGCACCTGACAATTGCCGTTAATGGCGGCATCCTGTCCCCGCAACAGGGGTTAGAATTCTTAAACCCAAGTCAAAATCAACAGGGAGAAAGCTTGGCTGCAGTGGATGGCGTTATGCTGGGTAGGGCTGTTTACGAAAATCCATATTTATTGACGCAGGTGGATCCACTTTATTATGATGAACCGTCACCTATCAATAGTCGTGAAGCGGTATTGGACAAAATGTATCCCTATATTGAGAACCACTTATCAAAAGGCGGCAAGTTAAATCATATCAGTCGTCATTTGTTAGGTCTGTTTTCTGGACAGCCAGGCGGGCGAAAATGGCGACGTCATATTTCAGAAAACGCCTTTAAACCGGGAGCGGGAATAGCCGTTTTACAACAGGCTTACCAGCTTGTTTCAACTGAAATTCAACGTATGGAAGATCGAGCTCAATGATACTTTTAGATGTGCCTTTTGCCGAAAAAGAAGCCGCTAAATCCTTAGGCGCACGCTGGAATCCGCTTGAAAAAAAATGGTATGTGCCGGATGAACTGGAAGCTGATTTGGCTCCCTTTTCTAAATGGCTTCCTCTTGCAACCATTACCGAATCGACCCTATCGTCTAATGCAATTCCAGCGAATGATCAGCAAAAAGGGGTGTCGCTCTCCCAATTAATGGCACAGGTTCAGGGTGCGTTACGACAAGCTTTTCCGGGAGGGGTTTGGGTTAAAGCCGAAGTGGCCAACTTAAATGAACGGCGAGGGCATATCTATCTTGAGTTGTCTGAAACCGCAGAATCAGGGCAGCCTATCGCCACTTGTCGTGCCATGATCTGGCAAAGCCAAGCCAAGCGATTATTGGATCGCTTTGCTTTGGAAACCGGTTCCGAATTGCAAGTAGGGCAGAAGGTTCTGTTATTAGCCGAGGTCAATTTCCATGAAAAATTTGGCTTTTCACTGGTCGTTCAAGATTTGGATCCGAGTTTTACGCTGGGTGAGATTGAAGCCAATCTCAATAAAATTCGTCAACAATTAATCGCGGAAAAGCTTTACGACTTAAACAAAGCATTCCCCTTACCTGAGGACTTTTTTCGGGTCGCGGTTATTGCACCACCCAATGCAGCAGGCTTGGGCGATTTTCGTGCTGATGCCGACTTGCTACAAGCCAGTCACCTGTGTGACTTTAAATATTTTTACAGTGCTTTTCAAGGTGACAAGGTTGAAGCCGAAATGGTGGCCGCATTCGACGCTTTTAACGGGCTCCATCAAATCGAGCCGTTTGATGCATTGATTATTATTCGAGGCGGTGGTGCAAAACTTGATTTAAACCCATTGAATCTTTATAGTCTGGCCAAGCAGATTGCACAAGCCCCGATTCCAGTGTTAACAGGCATCGGACATGAGCGCGATTCAACGCTACTGGATGAGGTGGCTTGCCAGCGTTTCGACACGCCCAGTAAAGTAATTGCTGGCATTCGGCATACCATCTTTAATCAAGCGCAAAAAGCACAACAACACTGGACATTGATCGAAAGCGCCAGTCGACTTTATATTGAGCAGCAAAAGCAGTCCTTACAGAACTTTGAAAGAACCGTGCAAAAACAAAGTTTGGCAATCACTGAAGCATTGAAGCAGCATTTAAGTCCTGTCAATTTTCAGATACAACGCCAAAGTTTTGCTTTATTAGAAAAGCAAAAACATCAACTGTTACAGCTCAATCAAAATATTCACTATCAAGTCAATGGCTCCTTGAATTTACAAAAGCAGCAATTGCTACATTTTGAACAAACGCTTAAACAAATGCCATTCAACTTGATTGCTCAAGCCAAACAAAAGAATAAACAATGGATACAATTCATTTTAAGTTCAGGTCCAAAAACGCAATTGAACCGTGGGTTTGCCATTGTTAAAGATAAGCAGGGCATTCCTATCAAATCGGCACAAAAAGCTCAGCAACAGGCACAAATTGAAATAACCTTTAGTGATGGCTCGCTTAACGCCATCCCTATGGATAACACTCTTAAATAGGATAATCATTATGGCAACAACCAACAGCAATGAAAGTTATCAAAAAAATTATGCAAAGCTTCAAGAAATTGCTCAAAAGCTCTCACACTCTGAGGAGATTGATATCGATGAGCTAGTGCCAATGGTGGATGAAGCAACCCGAGCCTATCAGCTTTGCCAATCCAGAATTGAGGCTGTTGAAGCGGCTTTAAATAAGCGATTGGATCCAGAAAAAGAAACCGATGGGCATTCATCAAGTCATGATGAGACCGATAGGCTGTTTTAAAGGAAATTATTTGATGACACAAGCCACGATATATCACAATCCACGTTGCTCTAAAAGCCGGCAAACCTTACAAATCCTGCAAGATCACGGCATCTCGATACATGAAATACGTTATTTAGAGACGCCGCCAACGCGAGATGAATTAGATGCCTTGTGCCAAGCGATGGCGATTGAACCGCAGCAGCTGATTCGCACAGGGGAAAGTTTATTTAAAGAACTCGGCTTATCGATAACGGATCCTAAGTCGAGAATAGAATGGCTTTCGATCTTGGTGGAGAATCCCAAGTTAATTGAAAGACCCATTGTTAGAGTGGGTGAGCAAGTCGTGATAGGCCGACCACCAGAAAACGTATTATCCATTCTATAATGTAAGAAAGCCAACCCAGTTGCTTTTGTAGCGCAATAATGACCAGGCCTGGTCATTATTTTCAAACCTGAACTAATTTAAATTCATATAACTTGCTTTTATGCAGAGGTGAGTATTGCTCGTATACTGCCTTTTTAGGTTTTTATTGAATTTAACATAATATACATT
>CBFHUY010000176.1:0-3222 GCA_965658885.1 Hydrogenovibrio sp. | reverse complement strand
GAATATGTTGGGGGGTATGATGACTGGTTACGTCAAAGACCCGCACACTACCAACAACCCATCGCAAATGCGGCTCAAAAAGACAACGCCGATGCAAAAACCACCTCGCCCAAAGAGCATGGCAGGCCTGGGCAGAAATCAGCGCCCGTTAAGAAACCCAAAAAACTCAGCTTTAATGAGCAACGTCAATATGATGCCTTGCCGCAACAAATTGAAACCCTAGAACAACAACTGGAAACCCTGCAACAACAAATGAGCGATCCGGATTTTTATCAAAGAGACGATGCCCAACAACAGATTGACCAACTTAACGAATATGAAACCGCTTTGGAGGCTGCTTTCGCGCAGTGGGAGCAGTTAGAAGCCAAGCTAAATGAGTAGAAGGCGAGCCTTAAATAGGCTACAATTTCTCATCAACTTTTTTAAACCCCTTTTGCATGAGTTTTGAACTTAACGCCGAAGGTTTTTTTGATCTCTTTTTAGGATTTATACGCCATGAGCTGTAACGAAAAACATTCTTATTCTACCTTCTGCCGTTCATCCAACAATGCCTTAAAAGAGCCGATGTTTTTTGGTCAAAACGTCAATGTTGCCCGTTATGACCAACAGAAACATGCCATTTTTGAAAAGCTCATAGAAAAGCAACTGAGTTTTTTCTGGCGACCTGAAGAAGTGGATTTATCGTCAGATCGTGGCGAATATGCCAACCTGCCACCGCACGAACAACATGTTTTTATCAGCAATTTAAAATATCAAACGCTGCTTGACTCGGTGCAAGGTCGTTCACCGAATGTGGCGTTATTGCCGTTGGTTTCTATTCCCGAACTCGAAACCTGGATTGAAACCTGGTCTTTTTCGGAAACCATTCACAGTCGTTCCTATACCCACATTATTCGCAATATTGTGTCAGACCCCTCGCTGGTGTTTGATGATATTGTCGCCAATGAACAAATCGTTAAACGCGCCGTCAGTGTGACGGTTTATTATGACCGCCTCATCGCGCTAACCAATAAGATGTATGCGGAAGAAATTGACCTGGCCAAAGACGATGCTTTCCGCAAACAAATTAAAACCGCCCTTTATTTGACCATCGTCTCGGTCAATGTACTGGAAGCCATTCGTTTTTACGTATCTTTCGCCTGTAGTTTCTCATTTGCCGAACGCTCACTGATGGAAGGCAATGCCAAAATCATTAAACTGATTGCTCGGGATGAAGCCCTTCACCTATCGGGCACCCAAAACATCATTAATATTATGAACGAAGGCAAAGACGACCCTGAAATGATGGCGATTGCCAAAGAAAATGAAGAAACGGTTTACGAGATTTTCCGAGAAGCCGCCGAGCAAGAAAAGCAATGGGCTGACTATCTGTTTAAAGATGGCTCCATGATCGGCTTAAACGCCAGCATCTTAAAAGACTACGTGGAATACATTACCAACACCCGTATCAAAGCCATTAAGCTCAATCCAATTTTTGAAATCAAAAGCAATCCTTTACCTTGGATGAATAACTGGTTAGTCTCAGACAATGTCCAAGTTGCCCCACAGGAATCTGAAATCAGTTCTTATTTGGTCGGCCAAGTCGATTCAGCAGTTGATACCAGCGACTTTGACGACTTCGCACTCTAGTCGCTAACCATTCCACTCTAATGCAATTTGCCTCAATTCTGGGGAAAATACCGACACGCAACCACCAGGCCTGGTGGTTGCTTATAATTTGTGCAACTTAACGTTTTATAATACAATTCTATTTCACTTCACGTTTTAGGAGTCTCGTCCAATGCGCTATTAATGCCGCGGCTTTGCCGCCCTGTTCTGAATCTTTATGAACCCGGCATTAGGAGGTGTTATGACGACCTTAATCCACTTCGACCAAATTGGCTTTCAACATCCAAACGGTCAAACTTTATTCCAAAACCTAAACGGCACGATTGGCTACGAAACCGTCGGATTGGTCGGCGATAACGGCGTGGGAAAAACCACACTTGCGCGTCTGCTTGCAGGTGAACTTTCAGCCACACAAGGCCGAATTCAAATGCACGGCAGCCTGTATTATTTGCCGCAACACATCCAACCGCACGCCGATCAAACGCTTGCCGATTTAATGGCCATTCGCCCGACTTTGGATGCACTAAAACGTATTGAACAGGGATCGATAGAAGAATCAGATTTTGAACAAGTCGGCTCACGCTGGGATATCCGTCAACAAGCCCAAACCCAACTACAACGCTATGACTTAAATTACGATTTAGCCACACCCTGCAGCCAACTCAGTGGCGGCGAACTCACGCGTGTGGCATTAATCGGTGCGTTTTTAAGTGAGGCTGATTTATTGATTCTAGACGAACCCACCAACCATTTAGATATTCGCCAACGCCAAATTCTATTCGAGCAAATCAAACAATGGAAAAAAGGCTTGTTAGTGATCAGTCACGATATTCAGCTCCTTAATCAAATGAGCCGTATTCTGGAACTCGGTCCGCAAGAACTCAAAAGCTACGGCGGAAATTACGACTTTTATCATCAACAAAAAACGCTGGAACAACAAGTATTGCAAGCCAAACTCGATCAAGCCAAACAGCAGCGCAAAGTCGAAATGCAAACCCTGCAACGCCAACACGAACGCCAGCAAAAGAAACAAGCCGCCGGGGCACGCGAGGGCAAAAAGGCCAACCAAGCTAAAAGCCTACTGGATTGTCAGAAAGAACGCAGCCAACAATCAAGCGGAAAACTCAATACACAGATTCTCGATACACGCGACAAACTCAATCAAAAAGTACAACAAGCAGCACAAGCCGTAGTCAAAGAAACCCCGCGCTATTTGTTCGCCCCCGACACTCAAGTTGCATCGAATAAGCAAATACTCAGCCTTCGAGGTGTGGTTTTACCCTATAACTTGACTGATGGCCAAGGGCTGAATTTCGATTTAGTCGGCGCGCAAAGAATCGCCTTAATCGGTCCGAATGGCTGCGGAAAGTCGAACACCATCGATGCCGTCCGTTGGGTCATGGGGGAATCGTCCGCAAAGCATTTGCGTGGCGAGTCGAAAACAGACGTTATTTTTAACGGCAGTAACTCACGGAAACCGGTTAGCCAATGCAGTGTTGAGTTGGTTTTTGATAACTCAGACCACACTCTGCGCGGCGAGTTCGCCGCCTACAATGAAATCTCCATTCGACGCAAAGTTACCCGGGATGGGGACTCTACGTATTACCTGAATGG
>CBFHUY010000175.1:0-3238 GCA_965658885.1 Hydrogenovibrio sp. | reverse complement strand
GTTGCCCGTGCGTGGCAAAAACGCATGAAACGTCGCCAATCCCAAGTCGATTAAGCGAAGATGGCATTTAAGCCACCTCAGTTATGATCGCTGTCCTTGGCATTCATCTCTTGCAAAGCCAACATCACCTTCTCATTTAAGCTGCCTTTCGGGTAGTGACCGTCAGCGCCAATTTCACCAACATCTGTGCCCGACAACAATTCCAAAGCATCATCAATATGGCTCATGGCATAAAGGTGAAACCGCTCATCAGCCACTGCGGCTCTGACTTCGGCATTAAGCATCAAATGTTTGGTATTCGCTTCAGGGATAACCACTCCTTGAGAACCGGTTAGGCCTCGCGCTTTACACACTTTAAAAAAGCCTTCAATTTTTTCATTCACGCCACCAATCGGTTGAATTTCACCGAATTGATTCACCGATCCGGTCACGGCGATATCTTGTCGCAACGGCACTTGTGAAATGGAAGAAATCAATGCCAGTAGCTCCGCTGAAGAGGCACTGTCGCCCTCAACCCCATCATAGGTTTGCTCCATGACAATCGAGGCACTAAATCCAAGCGATTTGTGCTTCATATAACGCCCGCGCAAATAACCCGATAAAATCAACATGCCTTTAGAGTGAATTGGCCCTGCCATCTCGATTTCTCGTTCAATATCCACCACCCCTTCATCTCCAGCCGAGGCTTGGGCAGTGATTCGTACAGGTTGACCAAAAGATTGACGACCCACGGTTAATACCGTCAGGCCATTCACCATACCAATATGGCGCCCCACGACTTTGATCAGCACCTGCTCTTCAATAATGGCTCGGTGATAATGATCTTCCATTAAACCAGTATGAAAGTCACGCTGGGCAATGGTATCTTCAATAATTTCACGAGTGACTTCTTGTTGATCATGTGCACGGGCAAAGGCATTGGCTTCGGCTAACACATCTCGCAATAAAGCCTTATTGGTATAAAGCCGTTCCTGAGATTCAACTAATCGCGATGCATATTCAATCAAGCGCTCTAAGGCAGAAGGGAGAACGGGTAAATCTTCCCAAGCTTCAACTTCACTGGCCAATTGTTTTGCCAATACCAATTCATGTTCGGGGGTTCTTTCTAACTCGGCTTCAAACTCAACCTGCACTTTAAATAATCGATTAAACTGGGCATCCAGTTCCTGCAAGGCATAAAAATGTTCCGCCTGCCCTACCAATACGAGGGTGACGTCCAGAGGATAATCTGGCAAATGATAAGGCACCACGCTGCTGGAGGATGGAATTTCAAAGGTCAAGCGCTTGCTCATCAAAGCCGCTTTTAAGTTTGACCAGATTTCAGGTTCTTTTAACACCGACTGAATACTGAGCATCAAAAAACCGCCATTGGCTTTTTGCAATAAGCCGGCTTGATGATTCATCGCTAAGGTTAAGGGATCGGTGACAGTCGCACTGGCAGAATTAATGGTATAGCCAAACAACTTGGGCATAGAGGCATTTTGCTCGTAAATCACTGGCGCATGTTTTAATCCCGTGTGATCAACCAATAGATTCACTTCAAACACCGACATGCCAGACTGTTCTGCCAATAGTTCTTCCATTGACGTTTGCGCGGCGCTGGTCACCTGATCGGCAGATTGATCCCAAAACAAATGCAATTTTGAAACGATGGCGTTTTTGAGGGCTTCTAAATAGCCCCGAACCGACTTACTGTCACCAAACTCCATTTTGAGCGAATCAATTAGAGGCGCTAAATGGGCATGCGTGACTTCGGTGTTGAGACGCTTTCCGGCATCCATAAACTCGTGTTGTAAAAAAGGAAAATGGGTCAAGCCTTTATTAAGCGCTTCTTCAACTTGATCCAACGCCTCAATAAACTGCTTTTGCAAAGGTTCATCCAGTTTTTTCAAGTCGGCCATTCGCAGCCGTTCACCTTCAACCACCGCATACAAAACAAAGTTGTTTTCGTTTTGCTGCACTTCAATACTGAGGGATTCAGCCAAGTCTAATGCAGGTGCTAAAGCGTTCTCTTGTTTTTCCGCCAGATCATTCTCAAGCTGTTGATTTTTAAGCTGGTACGCATGCCCATCAAATACCACTGGTAATTGACTTTTTAACTGGGTAATCAGTTCTTCTATCGCTTGCTTAAAAGCGTGACCATGTCCTGCTTCAAAAAACAGATATTGCGTTTTATTGGTTTCACTAAAATCAGAAACCAATACCACGTCTTGGGGAATGGGTTTACGTTTGGCGGCTTCCCGTAACATGGACTTGGTCATACCAATGCGCCCGACCCCTGGCTCCCCCATAATAAAAATATGGTTCTGATTGCGTCGCAAATGCAGCCCAAAGTTTAGCGACTGATACGCTCGAGGATGAAAGCGTCTCATAAACTCTTTGGTATCAGATTGGTTTAATTGAAAGTCTTGGTCGTCTATCGAGGTAAATCGATAAAGCTGGTCTGCAGATAATTTGCGCATATCAGAAAAGGTCTTTAAAAATAAAAAGCAACTATAACAAAAAACCCGCTCTAATTAGCGGGTTTCAAAATCTTAAACTAAATTAATACTCTTCACGTGGTGGGTTGGCGTGGATTTTATGAATGGCTAAATCGGCGCCGATGTATTGATCTTCATCCGATAATCTTAATCCCATTATTTTATGAACCAGCCAATAAACCGCATAACCACCCACCAAAGCAACGACAACGCCTAATGCCGTTCCAGCGATCTGAGACATTAACGAAACGCCCCCTAAACCGCCAAAGGCTTCGGCACCAAAGATACCGGCCGCAATCGCGCCCCAAACGCCGCAAAGTCCGTGCAATGGCCAAACCCCAAGCACATCATCAATTTTGAGTGTTTTTTGTGTCCAGGTAAAGGCCTTAACAAACAAGGCACCTGCCACCAAACCGATCACCAGTGCGCCAAGCGGACTCACAATATCCGAACCCGCACAAATCGCTACCAGCCCAGCAAGAGGACCATTATGAATAAAGCCAGGATCCTTCTCACCAACAAAGGTGGCGGCCAAAATCCCACCAACCATCGCCATCAATGAATTCATCGCGACCAAGCCTTGAATGCCTTCAATCGCTTGGGCTGACATCACATTAAAGCCAAACCAACCGACCGATAAAATCCAAGCCCCTAAAGCTAAGAATGGAATACTTGAAGGTGGGTAAACAGTGCGCATTCTGCCTTGACTGTCATAGCGGTTATGACGCGCGCCTAATACGATAATGGCCGCCAAAGCA
>CBFHUY010000174.1:0-3350 GCA_965658885.1 Hydrogenovibrio sp. | reverse complement strand
AACCCATGCAGTTGTCAGAAGGTTTGTCAGAACCAGCCGCATTGACTCAATTAGAAGAGATTGCCAATCAAAATACGCTGCTGAAATCTTATATTGGTCAAGGCTTTTATAACAGCTATACACCAGCGGTGATTCAACGGAATATTTTAGAAAACCCGGCTTGGTATACGGCTTATACACCCTATCAAGCCGAAATTTCGCAAGGCCGTATGGAGGCCATGCTCAACTTCCAAACCATGATTGCCGATTTAACCGGCATGGCCTTAGCCAATGCCTCATTGTTGGATGAAGCCAGTGCTTGTGCGGAAGCGATGACGTTTTGCCAAAGAGTCAGTAAATCCAAGAGTCGCGTGTTTTTTGTCGCCCACAATTGTCATCCGCAAAATATTGAGGTGGTGAAAACGCGTGCCGAGTCACTCGATATTGAGGTCGTGGTGGGCGATCCTCATAAAGATTTACCAGGCCTGGGCGTTTTTGGTGCCTTATTCGCCTACCCAGGTACGGACGGATCGATTGAAGACTATGGTGATTTAATTGAACAGTTGCATCAACAAAAAGCCTTGGTTGCGGTTTGCGCGGATATCTTGGCACTAACGATTTTGAAATCGCCTGGTGAGATGGGAGCCGATGTCGTTATTGGCAATAGCCAACGCTTTGGCGTGCCGCTCGGCTATGGTGGCCCTCATGCGGCCTATATGGCGACCAAAGATGAATATAAGCGCGCAATGCCAGGGCGCTTAATAGGCGTGTCCGTGGATCGTCATGGGCATCCGGCCTATCGTTTGGCCTTACAAACCCGCGAACAACATATTCGACGTGAAAAAGCCACCAGTAATATTTGTACCGCTCAGGCGCTATTGGCGGTAATGGCAAGTATGTATGCGGTTTATCATGGCCCAGAGGGGCTAAAGCAAATTGCCAATCGCGTCTTTCAGCTCACCCATTTATTTGCCAAAGGATTAAAGCAACTGGGCTTCAGCCTTAAGCAGTCGGTGTATTTTGATACGCTAGAGATTAAAGTTGATGATGTGGCTCAAGTCATGCAAAACGCAGTTCAGGCCGGTTTCAATTTAAGAGCGGGAACCGATTCAGTCTTGCTGTCGTTTGATGAAACAACCGAATTAAGCGAACTTGAAACGCTTTGGCAGGTATTTGATGCAAGTACCCAATTGAACGCGACAACGCTGTTTGACAGCGATGAATTTGAGTTGCCAGCGTCGATAAAGCGGCAAACCCCACTATTACCGCAGGCCATATTTAATCGCTATCGTTCAGAAACCGATTTAATGCGGTATATGCGTTATTTAGCCGATCAAGATTTGGCTTTGGATAGAGCCATGATTCCCTTAGGCTCCTGCACCATGAAATTGAATGCCGCATCTGAGTTAATGCCGATTTCTTGGCCTGCGTGGTCAAGCTTGCACCCATTTGTGCCACTTGAGCAGGCAAAGGGCTATCAGCAGCTTATTTGTGAATTAGAGCAGATGTTATGTGAAACCACTGGCTATGCCGCAGTTTCATTGCAACCCAACTCAGGGGCTCAGGGCGAATATGCTGGGCTATTGGCGATTAAACATTATCATCAAAGCCAAGGAGAAGGGCATCGTCATATTTGTTTAATACCGGCTTCTGCTCATGGCACCAATCCCGCTTCAGCCCATTTAGCCGGCATGAAAGTGGTGGTGGTCAAAACCGATGACTTAGGCAATATCGATTTAACCGATTTACAGGCAAAATGTGAACGTCATAGCGATAATTTAGCCGCCATTATGATTACCTATCCGTCAACACATGGTGTGTTTGAAGAAAGTGTCAAAACCGTTTGTGAGACGGTGCATGCGCATGGTGGGCAAGTCTATATTGACGGTGCCAATATGAATGCCATGGTGGGGGTTGCGTCGCCGGGGGAATTTGGTGGTGATGTTTCGCATTTGAATTTACACAAAACCTTTGCCATTCCGCATGGTGGTGGAGGGCCAGGTGTCGGGCCAATTGCAGTGGCCAGTCATTTGGCGCCCTTTTTACCCAAAACGCCGTTGCAGGCTTCAGCGGTAGGCGCGATAACCGCCACCCCATGGGGCAGTGCCAGTATCCTGCCGATTAGTTGGATGTATATCGCGATGATGGGCAAAACTGGGCTTTATCAAGCCACCGCTAATGCGATCCTCAATGCCAATTATATTGCGCATCGTTTGGCTGATTATTTTCCCATTCTGTATCGTTCGGCATCGGGTTGGGTTGCCCATGAATGTATTATTGATTTGAGACCGATTAAAGACAGTTCTGGCATTACCGTGGATGATGTCGCTAAACGTTTAATTGATTATGGCTTTCATGCGCCTACCATGTCTTTTCCGGTGGCGGGGACTTTAATGATTGAGCCGACAGAATCCGAGTCAAAGCAAGAGCTCGATCGTTTCTGTGATGCGATGATTCAGATCAAACAGGAAATTGATGCGGTGATCTCGGGACAATTGGATGAAGCCGATAACCCCTTGATTAATGCACCACACACCGCGCAAGAAGTAACGGGTGATGAATGGTCTCACAGTTATTCACGTGCTTTGGCGGCTTACCCGATTGATAGTTTACGTCAGACCAAATATTGGTCGCCTGTGGCACGTGTGGATAATGTGTTTGGCGATAAAAATTTGGTTTGTAGCTGTCCTTCCGTTTCGGAATATGCCGAATAACCCCCAACAAAAGGAGTTGAGATGAAGCAGTCCATTGTGATTAGTGTGTTGGGTGAAGATTCACCAGGCCTGGTCGAATCTTTGTCCAAATTAGTGGTTGCACATCAGGGTGACTGGGTCGAAAGTCGTATGGCCAGTTTGGCTGGACAGTTTGCCGGCATTTTGCAAGTCGATTTACCCGTTGATCAAGTTCAGCCGTTTTCTCAGGCGCTGGAACAGGCGGACTTCGGCTTGAAAGTTATTTTTGAAGCGGCGGTCACCGATACGACACAAGCGCCGATGAAAACCTACCAATTGGAGCTGGTCGGTCAAGATCGACCTGGCATTATTCATAAGTTGTCTTCGGTTTTGGCACAGCTCAATGTCAATGTGGATGAGCTTGAAACCGAAGTGGTCGAAGCCTCCATGTCCGGGGAACAGTTGTTTAAAGCCTCAATTCGAATCGAAGTGTCAGCGACTGACGATGCCGATGCGATTGCCGACGCCTTGGAAGCCATTGCCAATGAATTGATTGTTGATATCGAGTTGGCAGAATCCTAAAGAGCTTCTGTCAGCGTTTGGCAAAAGAAGCTGTTAGAATACCCACAAAATTTCAATGCTGCCAATAATTCGTCGATTGGTCAGTGCGTAAAACAAAGAGTAAAGAATCATCATGTT
>CBFHUY010000173.1:0-3365 GCA_965658885.1 Hydrogenovibrio sp. | reverse complement strand
GCTTCAATATGCTGATTCAACCAAAGACTCAAACTGTCTTTAACGACTCCAGAAATAAACGGCACACATTCTCGTGAGGAAAGACGTTCTTTGGTTTGACCAGCAAACTGCGGCTCACGTACCTTAGCCGACAGCACAAACGCCACATTTTGCCACACATCTTCCGGCGTGACCTTTACCCCTCTCGGTAACAGGTTTCTGAATTCACAGAATTCACGAATGGCGTCTGTCGCCCCCGCGCGCAAACCATTGACATGAGTTCCACCCTGCGGAGTGGGAATTAAATTCACATAACTTTCCAATAGCGTTTCTGAAGGCTCAACCAACCAGGCGATTGCCCAAGAAACGCCTTCATTCTCCGCATTCACTTCACCGACAAAGCCTTCATTGGGAACATATTCCCGTTCCAACAATGCTTGATTCAAGTAATCTCTAAGTCCATCTTCATAGCACCACTCATCGGTTTCCTGGCTGACTTCGTCAAAAAAAGTGACCTTTAATCCAGGACTTAAAACCGCCTTAGCCCTCAGTAAATGCTTTAATTTAGTCAATGCATATTTTGGCGTGTCAAAAAAACTGGCATCTGGCCAAAAGCGTAATTTTGTACCGGTATTCTTTTTGCCGACCTTTCCTTCCTCAGACAGAGGTTCGACCACGACACCATTTTCAAATGCAATCTTATGTAGCTTGCCGGCCCGTTTAATTTCAATCTCAATCCGTTTAGAGAGGGCATTAACGACGGAAACCCCAACCCCATGTAAGCCCCCAGCAAATTGATAGGCTTTATTGGAAAATTTCCCCCCCGCATGCAACTTGGTGAGAATCACTTCAACGCCGGAAATACCTTGTTCTGGATGAATATCAACTGGCATACCGCGACCATCATCTTCAACGCACATGGTACCATCCGCATAATGAGTCACAAATAGTTGTGTTGCATGACCCGCTATCGCTTCATCGACACTATTATCAATCACTTCTTGCGCCAAATGATTTGGCCGTGTGGTATCGGTGTACATGCCAGGTCTTTTTCGAACAGGATCCAGTCCAGTTAAGACCTCAATTTCCGAAGCATTATATTTTTCACTCACTTGGTGACACTCCCAGTCGTCAGAAATTCTATTTGCGTCCATCTAAACGTAATAAAGACAAGGCGCTATATTACCCCGTAACCCATTTGGATTCAAACCACTTACCGAGTACAATTTTAATAACGTCGCAACCAGAGCCTCATGAAAACCGCCCAGGCCTGGTCATTTTTACTCTGTTTAAAGGTTTCCCATGCCAAATCAACCCATTCAGCTTAGCCCTTCCTGGTTAAAGATTTTAGAACCGGAATTTCAAAAACCCTATATGCAGCAATTAAAGCAATTTTTGGTCTCTGAAAAACATTTGGGGAAACAGATTTTGCCCAAGTCTCAGCTTTGGTTCAATGCATTAAATTCAACGCCATTCGAACAAGTGAAAGTTATTATCTTGGGTCAAGACCCCTACCCAACACCAGGACATGCGCATGGTTTAAGCTTTTCGGTATTACCAGATGTTCAGCCTTTACCAAAGTCTCTCCAAAATATTAATAAAGAATTGCAAACCGACTTAAATATCGACAACCAACACAGTGGCTATCTTCAACCTTGGGCAAACCAAGGCGTACTCTTACTTAATGCGGTACTGACCGTAGAAGCGGGGCGGGCAAATTCACATCAAAACCGAGGCTGGGAAACCTTTACCGATACGATTATTCAAGCGCTAGCCAACCAAAAACAACACCTTGTTTTTATCTTATGGGGCGCTTATGCACAGAAAAAAGGGCGCTTTATCTCAGACGAGAAGCATTTGGTTATTCGGAGCCCACACCCTTCACCCTTGTCAGCTTACCGAGGCTTTTTTGGCAGTCGCCCCTTTTCAAGAACCAATACCTATCTGCAACAACATCAGCAAGCGCCCATCAACTGGCAACTTCCTCATTAGAAAATTAAATCCCTTGGGGAACAATAGAAAACTTCAATTTCAATCAAGCCCGTGGACCCATTATGATAATAACAATCACCCCATTGTTTTTGTTTGAAAACCAGGGGGCCACACTTTTGGAGTCCTATAATTATGTTTTCTCACTTATGGAGTCAAACCAAAATTGTCACTCTAAGCCGACTTCTATTAATCATGATGGCGTTGGCCGGTGTATTTTTTACAGGGGCTTTTGGCTTTTTACATCAAAATCTATCGGAGATTCACCAAGATTGGCAAAGCCTTCATGCTTGGTTAGCAACCGTGACGAACTCACCTGATAATCAAGTTCTACTTACGCGTATTACAAACGAAATCGATGCGTTAATGAACTTACTGTTATGGTTTATCCTAGCAGTGCTTTCTACTGTAACGGCTTTTTTTATCCTAATGTACAATACATTAATTAATAAAATCATGCGGCCGTTGAAAATCCTTGAAAAAGGCATTACCGAAACCACTTCTACCAATGATTTTTCTCAAGTCATTCCGGTTAAACACCCAGATGAAGTTGGACAGGTCTCTCAATGTTTTAATCAATTAACTCAAGGACTCAAAAATAATTTTGATCAGATCAATCAACGGTTATCACAAGTTTCTCATGGAGAATTTACCGTGCGCTGTGACGTGGATGCACACGGTGATTTACAAATCCTCAGAGACAATGTTAACGATGCGATTTCCAGTTTAGAGATGACCATGAACTCGTTGGAAGACGTGACCACAAGCCTTGGCCAAGGGAACTTTTCATCGCGAATGAATGAACAAGTTAAAGGAAAAATGCGACACAGTGTTGATCATGCAATGCAACAAATGGATAGCATCATTGATCAAACCAACCAAATCATGAAAAAAGTCCATCAGGCCGACTATGATCATCAAATTGAAATTGATTGCTCTGGTCGGTTAGCCGAGCTCAAAAACAATATCAATAAAACCATCAATAGCTTATCTCTAGGTATTGAAAGTTTTAACTTTGCGGTAGACGCGCTTAAACAAGGCGATCTTACTTACCACATTGACACTGATTTTGAAGGCAACTTAGACCTTTTAAAAGTGAATTTAAATAAAACCACTCAGCATTTGAACCAAACGATTTATCAGGTTATGCAGCACTCACATACGGTTTCAGAAGGCATTCAACAAATTGCAAATGGCAATCAAGACCTGTCTAATCGCACCAAACACCAAGCAGATGCTTTAGAAAACACCGCCTTGGTCATCAATCAAATCTCAGATGCCATTAATGAAACCGCTAAAAACGGTAAAGAAGCCCAAAACCTTAGTCAACAGACCTTATCGCTGGCTAGCCAAGGACAAGCCGTGATGCGTGCGTCTGTTGAGTCGATGACAAAGAT
>CBFHUY010000172.1:0-3438 GCA_965658885.1 Hydrogenovibrio sp. | reverse complement strand
CGATAAGCTGTTTGAACTAATGCTTGGTTGTTTTGCGCTAGATTGGCAGTCGGTGGTGCTTTAGGCTGTGCTTGAAGTGTGAGCGTGGGGGTGAGTTGAGTCACCTTTACATCAAGTTGTTTGACGCCTTCAAGGTTCTGAGGGCTGGTAGCGGTTAGCGCGTTGCCGCCCAGTGAAAAATGGACTTGGTTACCCACCACTTTATTAATATTAATGGTATAAGTGCCGCCCAATAGCAATTTCAACGCCTGCGGGGATGCCGCGCTATTTAAGGTTGCGCCTTGCGAGGTGATGGTGGGGCTATTGGATGGGGAAACTGCCATAATTTGAGGGCCTGATATTATATCAATCTTCAACATCATAAACGGATGCCTTAGGTGACGCAATACTTCTCACTGAGTTTGCCGTCGGCTTTAGTTCCTTTTTTGCAGAATCCGCTTTATAATTCAGTTCCTATTTGTTTGGCAAAAAGACTCAACTGATTAAGGAAGTGAATGCGTGAACGATAAAGAATTTGATTTTACCGATGATGATTTTGCGCAAGTAAAATCATTGGTTTATGGGTTTGCCGGGATTGACTTAAACGAATCGAAAAAAAATTTGGTTTATAACCGTTTGGCAAAGCGTATTCGTTTTTTAGAAATGAATTCATTTTCTGAGTATTTAAAATATGTCAAAGCTCAGGGAGAGTCAGAGTTTGTTCATTTGATTAATGCCATTACCACTAATTTAACCTTCTTTTTTCGTGAAAATCATCACTTCGAGTATTTAGCCAATACCATTATCCCGAGTTTATTGCAAAAGAATCAATCCAGTAAGAAGATTCGAATATGGTCAGCAGGCTGTTCGACCGGGGAGGAGCCCTATTCAATTGCCATTGTGCTTAAGGAAGTCGTCCCTAGCGACTGGGATGCGCGCGTGCTTGCCACTGATTTAGATACCAATGTGGTTCAGACAGGCCAAGATGGGGTTTATAAAATTGATCGCCTAAAAGGGGTCTCTGAAGCAAGGGTAAAACGCTGGTTTATGAAGGGGAGTGGGTCTCGTGAAGGGTTTGTAAAAGTAAAACCCGAATTACAGCAAAGTATTGATTTTGGACAAATCAACCTAATGAATGAGTGGCCAATTAAAGAGGCGATTGATGTTATTTTTTGTCGAAATGTGGTGATTTATTTCGATAAAACAACTCAAGCCAAACTATTTGATCGTTATGCCAATTTGTTGCCAGATGACGGGCATTTATTGGTGGGACATTCTGAGTCTTTATATAAAGTGACGGATCGTTTTAAACTGCTTGGACAAACAATTTATCAAAAAATAAAATAAAATAGTGCTGAAAATAATCATAAAGCGTGTACTGATATTGATTTGAGCGTCCAAAAATGCGTTGCATGAAAAATTATTTTCAAAGATAGACGAGAAATGAAATAAGGAAAGGATATGGCTAAGGTAAAAGTACTGATTGTTGACGACTCAGCATTGGTCAGGCAAATGTTGCAGGAAATGTTAAATGAAGATGCTGACATCGAAGTGGTCGGTACTGCCTCGGATCCGTACGACGCTAGAGAAAAGGTCAAGCAATTACACCCAGATGTTCTTACTTTGGATGTTGAGATGCCAAAAATGGATGGTGTGACCTTTTTAAAGAACCTGATGCGTCTCCATCCGTTACCGGTTGTAATGGTATCTACCCTCACAGAAAAAGGTGCAGGCATTACCTTTGAAGCTTTAGACTTAGGGGCGGTGGATTTTGTCACTAAGCCAAAAATCAACTTACGCAATACGTTTGAAGCCTATGCGTCAGAAATTCGTCATAAAGTAAAGACTGCCGCAAAAGTCTCTAAAGAACAGTTGGAAAGACAGTATGAGCGTTATGTGGCTAACAAAAAACATTCGCCAACTGTTTTATCTGCCGCACCACAACCTGCTTCACGGGTATCCGAAAAATATAGTGCGGATGTTATTGTTCAAAAGAAAGCGCCTGGGAAACCCATTAACCATTCTGATGTAATTATTGCGCTGGGTGCCTCAACGGGCGGGACGGAAGCGATTAAAGAAGTGTTGATGCGTCTACCAAAAGAAACCCCTCCGATTGTCATTACGCAACATATTCCGTCAGCATTTAGTTTGCCATTCGCCCAGCGAATGAATACTGTCAGTGAAATGACAGTGGTGCAAGCGGAAGATCGTCAACCCATTCAATTTGGCTATGTCTATATTGCACCTGGTGACAAGCATCTGCTGATTGAAGCGACCGCATCAGGCTATATTTGCCGCTTGAATGATGGTCCGCCAGTAAATCGTCATAAGCCTTCAGTCGATGTCATGTTTCGAACCGTTGTACAAAGTCATGGCAAAAATGCGGTGGGGGTTTTATTGACCGGGATGGGCGCCGATGGTGCCAAGGGGTTAAAAGAACTTCAGGAAATTGGCGTGCCGACTATTGCACAGGATCAAAAGACCAGTGTCGTCTGGGGAATGCCGGGCGAGGCGGTTAAGCTCGGTGCAGCAGACCACGTTTTATCCTTAGAGCAGGTACCTGCCAAGATTCTTGAGCTTGTCAAAAAATAATTTCCTTGCGATCTCATCATTTCAGCGGCTTAGTCAAAGCCGCTAAATTCCTGTATGACGTTATAGTGTCTTGGCATATAAAATGCTTTAGATTTTCAAGATTTTTCGATTAAGGGTGAAAGATATGTTGCATATCATTAAGCAGTACTGGCCAGCTTGGCTGGTGACATTGGTTGGAGCAGGGGTTGTCTTTATTGAAATTCCCTATATTGACGTCATTGCGATATTGGCTGTGTCAGTCGTATGGTCTTTAATGGCGTCCCGTGGAAAGCCGCAAGTTGCGCAACCTACGGATGTAACATTGAGCAAAAAGGATGAAGCCGCTTCAAACTTTGATGCAACGGTCATTGATGATTCGTTACAGGTGATTATGAACGATATTGATTCGGTGGTGGATCAAGAAGTTGAGGTGGTTCGTGGCGAGTTGCTGCAAGTTAAAGAATTAATTGCCGAAGCCATTGATACCTTGAATGACAGTTTTAGTGGGCTACATAGCCAAACGCAAGCAGAGTATCAATTGGTGGTGTCTTTGCTGGATAACTTAGGTGGTTCAGGCGAAGGGATGAGTATTCAGAAATTCTCATCTGAAATTAAAACGGTTTTAAGTACCTTGATTACCCTATTGAAAAATTCAAGTAAGCGCAGTAATGAAACGGTCGATAAAATTGACGATATGGTCGACCAGATTGAGTCCATCTTTACGTTGCTAGAGGATGTCAAAGGGATTGCCGATCAAACCAACTTATTGGCCTTGAATGCGGCGATTGAAGCGGCTAGAGCAGGTGAAGCAGGTCGTGGGTTTGCGGTTGTGGCGGATGAGGTTCGTAAGCTTTCATTGAATTCAAACCAATTGAATGAACAAATCCG
>CBFHUY010000171.1:0-3514 GCA_965658885.1 Hydrogenovibrio sp. | reverse complement strand
GTGATCTGTTGATTATGCTGGCGGGAGCGAATGTGGGTGAACGATGGACTCGGGCGCATAAGCAAGCATTATGGGATAGTCGGCTTAAAACCAATCAACTGTTACAAGCTGCTTTACAAGACTGTGACCAGCCACCTAAGCGCATTATTTCAGCTTCTGCCATTGGCATTTATCCTGAAAGTGATTGTGAGCATCCCGTTGATGAGCAGTGTACGGAAGTGGGGTTAAATATTTTAGGGCAGTTAGGTGCGGACTGGGAGGCGGCGAGTCGGTTATTGCAGCCGGAACCTTTGATTTTCCGGTTTGGCGTGGTGTTGGGTGCCGATGGCGGCGCTTTGGATAAGATGCTACCCGCGTTTAAGCTTGGTTTGGGTGGCCCTGTTGCAGGTGGAAAGCAATGCTTTTCTTGGGTGCACATTCAAGATTTGGTTCATGCGTTTGAATTTGCATGGCGTCATCCCGAAATGCATGGAGTTTATAATGTGACGGCTCCAATGCCTGTGACGAATCGCGTTTTTGGAAAGGCGCTGGCGAAGGTATTGCACCGGCCTTTTTGGTTGCCATTACCCTATTGGCAGCTAAAGTTGATGTTTGGGGAAGGGGCGCAGGTGTTAACGCTTTCTTCTGCAGTGCTGCCCACTCGACTTCAGCAGAGCGGTTTTTGTTTTCAATTTCCAGAAATCGAACAAGCGTTACGAAATCTGCTATCAAAGTCGGGTAAATAAAGTGCTTTATTATCAAAATGTAACCAAGATTGTGGTTGGTGGCTGGGATTCGGGGTGAATTGCGCGAATATGAGCATAAAAGCAAAGCTTTGTTTGACAAGCTCGGGCTGCTTATTTATAATTCGGGCAGTTTTTTAAATCTCTATTAAGAGAGGGTTTTTTAAGCCTTCTGCTTAAATTTTAAAAACCCCGTTTTTACGGGGTTTTTTATTTTTTGAATTAAGGAAAATTTGGTGACGCTAGAAGAAAAAATTGCCCAGCTGGTTCGTCCAACGGTTGAAAGTTTAGGGTTTGAACTTTGGGGATGTGAATATATCCCCGCTGGTAAACATTCCACCTTGAGATTGTTTATTGAAAGTGAAGCCGGTGTCACTGTGGATGATTGCGGCCGAGTCAGTCGCCAAATTAGCGCTTTAATGGATGTTGAAGATCCGATTGCCAGTGCTTATATGTTGGAAGTGTCTTCACCGGGTATGGATCGATTGTTATTTACCCCTGAACAGTTCAAGGCTTATGAGGGCGAAATTGTACAAGTGAGAACTTCAAGCCCTGTGATGGGACGTAAGCGCTTTAAAGGCGAGATGTTGCAAGTCAGCGATCAGGATATTGTTGTTGAAGTGGATGGCGAAGCCTATGAGCTCGCATATGAATTAATTGATAAGGCCAATTTGGTGCCACAGTTTTAAAAACTCCCCTAGTTTTGAGGAAAGAACAATGAGTAAAGAAGTTTTAGCAGTTGTTGAAATCATGTCAAATGAAAAAGGCGTGGATAAAGAGATTATCTTTGAAGCGATTGAAGCCGCGTTGGCGACCGCAACCCGCAAAAATCACAATGATGAAATTGATGTGCGTGTCTCCATTGACAGAACAACTGGTGACTATGAAACCTTTAGACGTTGGGAAGTGATTGAAGACGATTTAGAAATCGAGGGCAATGTTGGCTGGTATATCCGCCAAATGGATGCCGTTGATGAAGATCCGCATGCGGTTCCTGGTGATTTTATTGAAGAGCAAATTGAGTCTATTGAATTTGGTCGTATCGGCGCACAAACGGCAAAGCAAGTCATTATTCAGAAAGTGCGTGAAGCGGAGCGTAAAAAGGTCGTTGAAGAATATTCTAAGCGCATTGGTGAAATTATTACCGGTCAAGTCAAGCGCGTTGATCGTGGCGATGTCATTTTAGATTTGGGTGACAATGTTGATGCGGTGATTCCACGTTCAGAATTAATTAACCGTGAAAACTTTAGAATGGGTGATCGAGTCAGAGGGTATGTTCAGGAAGTTTCTTTCCGTCCTCGTGGTGCTCAAATCATTATGTCTCGCGCTTGTAAAGAAATGCTGATTGAGCTGTTTAAAATTGAAGTGCCTGAAATCGGTGATGATTTGATTGACATTATGAGCGCCGCCAGAGATGTAGGCTTACGTGCAAAAGTGGCGGTGAGAGCCAATGATCCACGTCTTGATCCGATTGGTGCCTGTGTGGGCATGAGAGGGGGGCGTGTTCAAGCGGTGACCAATGAATTGAATGGCGAGCGCATTGATATCGTGCTGTGGGATCCAAATGATGCCCAGTTTGTTATTAATGCCATGGCGCCTGCCGAAGTGACTTCGATCATGGTGGATGAAGATAAACATACAATGGATTTAGCAGTCGATGACGAACAGCTATCTCAAGCCATTGGTAAAAATGGTCAAAACATCCGTTTGGCTTCTGAGCTAACTGGATGGGTATTGAATGTTATGTCAGAAACCGATATGGCGGCTAAGCATGAAACAGAATCAAAAACGCAAATAGATCTATTTGTGAACGGGCTGGATGTCGATGAAGAATTGGCAGAAGTGCTGGTTGCGGAAGGCTTTACCACTTTGGAAGAAGTGGCTTATGTGCCTTCTGCTGAAATGCTTGAAATTGAAGGGTTCGATGAAGATATTGTATCGGTGTTGAAAGAGCGTGCGAAGGATGCCCTGTTAACACAAGCCATTGCCAATGAAGAAAAAACCGCTATGGCCGAACCCGCACAAGATTTATTAGATTTAGATGGAATGAATGAAGAGATGGCGAAAAAGCTGGCCTCGAATGGGATAGTGACCCAAGAGGACCTTGCCGATTTGGCCACAGATGAGTTATTAGAAATAGTCGAACTGGATGCGGAATCAGCCAGTGAGTTGATTTTGAAAGCCCGCGCACCATGGTTTGAATAATTTAGGAGGGCACGAGAATATGTCTCAAGTATCAATAAAACAGTTTGCTGAAACGCTGACAATGTCTGTGGAGAAGCTTCTTACGCAATTAAATGAAGCAGGCGTAAAAGGTAAGAAAGAATCCGACACTTTGTCAGAAGATGAGAAATTAACCCTTCTAAATTACTTAAAAGGGTTGCACGGCGATAAATCGAATGCGCCCAATAAAGTAACTCTCAAGCGGAAGCAGGTTCAAAAATTAAATCTGTCCTCTGGTTCAGGTAAGCGTACCGTTAATGTTGAAGTGCGTAAGAAAAGAACCTATGTGAAGAAGCCAGAGACGGTTGAAGAACCTGAAGTGGAAGTGCCAGCTGTTGAGCCGACTCCGGTGGAAACCCCCGTAGAAACGCAAGCGACTGAAACAGCATCAGTAGAAACCACAGCATCATCTGAAGCGGTTGAAAAAGTAGGCGCTGAAACTGCTTCTGAAACGAAAACCGAATCAGAGTCGAACACCAAGGTGGAACCGCCGGTGGTTGATTTAGCGGCTGTCGAACCCGTGGTAGAAGTCGAAAAACGTCACCATAAACATGACAAGAAAAAACAGG
>CBFHUY010000170.1:0-3573 GCA_965658885.1 Hydrogenovibrio sp. | reverse complement strand
TATTGAGTTTGACCGCCAACCGAATCATTTGACGAAAACGCGCTTGCTGCCAACGCATATCCTCTTTTTCAATATCAAAGTGGTAATAGTCCAATCCAATTTCACCAACCGCCAACACTTTGGGGTGACTGGCGGCAGCAATCAATTCATTATCGGTCACCACCACATTCGACGGTTCGCAAGGATGCACCCCCATGGCCGCGTAAACGCCTTCATGCTGATCAGCCAGATCAAGAACTTCCTGCCACTGCTCTGGACCAATGGCAATACACATCATTCGACCTACGCCATTCTCTGTGGCCTTTTGGATAATGTCTTCAACGTTTCCCAGTTGTTCTGGCAATATATTTAAGTGACAGTGCGAATCAACTATCATGCTCTCTCCTTTAAATTTGGTCGCCTCTAATCGTGCTTGGTTGTAATGCGGGATTGGGTTGATAGTCAGCCTGCTGACACTGCAACCACTCTAAGCATACACTTTCTAACAACAGGTCTTTATTGACATTTTGTTGCCACAGTTGGCGTGCTTGCAATACCGCTTTTTGAAAAACAAGCCAGTTTGGATCATAAGGCAATTTTTCGCCATAAACAGCAGCACGAATATAGTTCACCGTCCACAAATAAAAATAATCAAACACCACCTCTGGCGCTGACCACTTTTTCCATTTTTCGACCAATTGAGAAACGGATGTTCGCTGCTGTTGTAAACTTTTTATATCGCTTTGCCAGGTCGCTTCTAAATCAAATGCTTTGGCTTCAATCCAGTCCTTTGCCGATATGGGCAACCCCCAATTCAGCTTCAATGCCTTTTTGAGCAGATGATCATCCGCTTGCGGCAGTTGTTGGTGCAACCAAGCCATGACGGTCTCCAGTGGTGGAACCGCAAAACGCAATTGTCGACATCGACTGATTAGGGTTGCGGGAAGCTGATGCCATTGATGCGTGGTTAAAATCATCACTGTTTTGGCTGGCGGTTCTTCCAAGGTTTTCAGCAACGCATTAAAGGCAGAGCGATTTAAATGTTCAACCTGCTCAATCAATACCACCTTATAGCCGCCTTGATGCGAAGTGCGATATACCTGCTCATTTAATGCACGCACTTGATCGACACTGATTTCCTTTTTGTCTTCTAATAATGCCAATCTCAAAAAATCGGGATGGGTTTGCTGACTGAACTGATGACACTGGGCACAATTTTGACAGGCATCCACGCCATCCGTCTGACACAAAACCCCTTGTGCCATTGCCATTGCAAAGGCAGAGATTCCAATACCGTCAGCGCCAGATAATAAATAGGCTTGACCCAAATAGCGGCCTTGCGCTAACCAGTCTTGCCAAAGATCGGCTTGCCACGGATAGAGAGAGTTCTGCATCATCAGTATTGAGTCCCATCCAACAACTGAATTAATCGCGACTGAATTTGGTTTTGCACATCCTTTAATGGCTGAGCGGCATCTAACACTTGATAGCGCTCAGGTGCTTGCTGGGCACGATGCAAATAGGCATGGCGAACCTTTTCAAAAAAGTCTGCCTTTTCTTTTTCAAAACGATCAATAGCTTGTCCAGTTAAATTCGCACGGGCTGCCACTCGACGCATCCCCTCTTCAATCGGCAAATCAAACACGAACGTCATCTCTGGCACAAACCCTTGCTGAACCCAAGCTTCCAATTGCGCAATCCGTTGATAATCCATGCCCCTCGCGCCACCTTGATAAGCATAAGACGCATCGGTAAAACGGTCTGAGACGACCCATTTTCCTGCAGCAAGCGCTGGCAAAATGGTTTGTTGGATATGCTGATTACGAGCAGCGAACATCAACAGCAATTCCGTTTCTGCTGTCATTTCATCATAGGTTGGGTCTAACAATATTTGCCTGACCGCTTCACTAATCGGGGTGCCGCCTGGCTCTCGGGTCACCACCACCTCAATCCCCTTATCTTCTAACCATTGCTGGATAAAGGCGAGATTGGTGGATTTCCCGCCCCCTTCCGTTCCTTCAAGCGTAATAAATTGACCAGGCCTGGGCTGATGTGTGTGTGTCATAGCAATCCGTTTTAAATAATGAAGCCAAAAATTAATGGCGCTTTAAAATATACTTTTGCACTGCTTTATTATGGGCTTCCAATGTTTTGGAAAAAACATGCTGTCCTTGCCCTGAAGCCACAAAATACAAGGCATCGGTCGTTGCTGGGTTGAGCACGGCCTGAATGGCATCTTCACTGGCAAGCGCTATCGGAGTGGGTGGCAACCCCGAAATACGATAGGTATTGTAAGCGGTTTTGGTTAATAAATCCTTTTTGCGGATATTACCATCATAGGCTTCGCCCATACCATAAATGGTCGTTGGGTCTGATTGTAAGCGCATACCTTTTCGCAGTCGATTAATAAAAACCCCAGCAATCATCGGCCTTTCCGGTGCATAACCGGTTTCTTTTTCGACAATCGATGCCAATATCAATGCTTCATAGGGCGTCTTCAACGGTAAATTAGGCGCCCGATTTTCCCAAGCCTGCTGTAACACCGTATTGAGCGATTGATGAGAGCGGCGTAGAACCGATAACGCCGTTTCATTGGCAGAATAAAAGTAGGTTTCAGGTAATAATTGTCCTTCCAAAGGTTCTGACAAATCCAGTGCTTGCTGAATGGATTTGGGGGACATTAAATCGACCTCAAAGCGCATTTTGGTCGACTCTGCCAATCGTGCTAAGGCCTGTTGAACCGTTTCGCCAGCAATAAAGGTCACGGGATAAGTGACCGTTTTGCCTTGCACCAGCGCATCAATCAATTCGTCTAACTGCCATTGTGGTTGGATTTCAATTTCGCCTGCCTTAATGGACTCAGCCTGTCCCTGCCATTTCAACATCAAAACCAACCAATTCGGGTGACGAACCAAATTTTCTTCATAAAGGCGATAAGCGACTTTTTTTGCCGAACTGCCCGGCGCAATGGACACCACTTTAGGGGATGTCAAATTTGAAATGGGTTGCGATAAAAACTGTTTAAAACTCCAGCCCTCAACACTCAACCAAATAACAAACAGACTGACCGCGACGGTTAATATAAAGGTTTTGGTTTTTTGCATGCAATTTCCTATACTGATATCAAATTTTGCGACTGCCAATCTTGCCAGGCCTGGGCAATTTGGTGGCCTTTTTTAATGGGATACGACTGTGCTTCAAACTGGCTGACGGGCATCACCCCTCGGATGGCATTACAACAGAAAACTTCCTCTGCTTGATAAACCTCATCCACTGTCACTGGTCGGATTTGCCATTGCCATGGTTTGTGCTTGCCGACACTCGCTAATACCTTCGGCAAACTCGACAAACAAGTTCCCAATACGCCACTCTCCGATAATTCTGGCGTCACTAACTGGTTCCCTTTTATCAAAACCAGATTGGCTTGGCTCGCCGAAATGACCTGACCTTGTTGCCCCAGCATTAATGCCTCATCAAAATCCGTTGAGAGTAGTGCTTCTCTGGCCAATACATTCTCTAAACGATTACAATGTTTTAAACCCGCTAATAGCGGTTGTTGACCCCATCGAACCGTTGATAGCTTCATTTTAACGG
>CBFHUY010000169.1:0-3578 GCA_965658885.1 Hydrogenovibrio sp. | reverse complement strand
TTGGTTTTGCCTTTGTGGTGAAAGGATTTGCCCAGGCCTGAGAGCTCAAGCACTTTGGGGCGCTGTAAAATGCGACGGTTACGATCTGAGATGGCATCGGTTTGCCAAGTTGATAAAGGGTGGGGGGCGAGCGTCATTAGCAAACTCCTTAATGAGCGGCGTTATGCCAAGGAAAAAAACGTTTCCCGAGCTTGGCAAGAATTAAATCGGTGATTAGGCCTATGAGCCCAATAATTAAAATGGCGGCAAACACATTATCAAAATTCTTGTAGCGTGCCTGTTGGGTAATAAACCAGGTAATGCCGGAACTGGTGCCGATCAGCTCTGCAACGATTAAGTAGGTCCAAGCCCAACCCAATAGAATGCGCATGTCGCGATAAAGGTCGGGCAGTGCACCGGGAATAATGACACGACGAATTAACGAGAAGCCTTTGCAGCCAAGGGTTAAGGACGCTTCAATAATGGCCATATTGAGTTTTCGGGTGGTGTTGGCGGTAATTAAGACCATTTGGAAAAAGGTGCCGATAAAAATAATGGCAATTTTGGGGGCATCATAAATCCCCAAAATGGCAACGGCTAAAGCACCAAAAGCGGGCGCAGGTAAATAACGAAAGAATTCGGTAAAGGGTTCGATTAATTTGGAAGTGGCATCATAGGTGCCTGCCAATATGCCTAACGGTAAGCCAAATAGCATTGACCAAAAAAAGCCCCAGGCAATCACTTGAATAGAGTGGCCCAGGCTTTCATGAAACCAAGGTTCATTACTGCGTTTCGGCGGTGTGGTAAAGGCCGTATAAAGTGCCGTTAGCACTTGGTGGGGGGCGGGAAGATAGACTGGATTCGCCGGGTTACCCTGTGGCAGATTGAGTTCAGGATTTTGTTGCTGTTTGGCAATGAGACTGTCGATTTCACGTTGATAAATGTCTTTATCAATTAAAGTGCCTTCTCGAAAATAGGATACATCGCCCGGATCGGTAATTTCAACTTGCGGATGCCAAACAAAGGGGACATAACTGAAAATCGACCAAAGCAGTATCGGAATGGCAAAGCTGGCGAAGGTGAGCCAGCGTTTTGATCGGTTGTCGAGTTCAACGCGCGGGGTGGTCCAAGCGGTTGGAAATAGAGCCATTGGTAGCATCCTTGATTCGTGATTAATAAGAGAATCGAAATCGTATTACGTTTTAATTTAAACGTAATAAAGCAACGGATGTACCAATATGAAAAATCCTTATAATTCAGTCTATTAATGAATTGTAAGGCTAGCTAATTTTAAGAATGATTTAAAATGGTGCGAATTTGGGCGTTGTTGGTGTGAATTCGCTAAGGGTTACCACCAACTTTCTAGTTGGACTCCGGTAAAGAACCCTTGGCGATCCGCACCATAAGCGCCGCTGGTGCCACCCGCCAATCCGGCTTGTTGGGCGGCAAGATTCCAGTCGCCATAAGTGGTATAAAGGCGCAAAACAGGTCTTTGCCAAAAGCCGGGTTTGGGTTTCCATTGTAATGCTAAGGTGACCTTATTGAAGCTGCGCGTATCCTCATTAACCGGGTTGACTTGATCATGACCCACTTCGGCAGCGATGCTATAGTGTTGGCTAAAGAAATGAACGCCGCGAACCCCTAAAGAGCGCCATTCCGATTGCTGGTCGGTTTTTTCGTAAACCAAAGTTGAAAACAGTGCATTTTTGGGGGTGATTTCAACCAAACCCTCACCCATCAGTCGAGTGGTTTTGCCTTGACCACCACTCATGTCTAAATTGGCGCCCAGACCTTCACCATATTGTGCGGTGATTTTAAAAAAATTGTCTTTCTGAAAAGCATAATGAATCTGGGCGTGGAGTTGCAGCCCCGAATTGGTTCCCGTTTGATTGGCTGATTGTTGTTCAATTCCTAAGTTGAGTTTGCCTTGGGCGCTCAATGGAATGTCATATACTTGAATATCGTGACTTTGCAGGGTTTTGCCATTATCGAGGTCATTGGTTTTATAGGCATAAGCCAGTTGGCTATTACCGAATTTAAAATCTTCAATGCCAACGCCCGTGCCATTGTTCGCCCAATAGAAAAAGTCGCTAATATGCACATCTTTGCGTCGGTAGTAGCGTTTGCCAAGCCAAAACCGACTGCCGTTAAAGACACTTTGAGCTGTGGTATTCTTGGCTTCAATCATATATTGATTCCATTGGGCATCATATTGCGATAAATCTTGCGCATTTTCAAAATAGATTTGTCCCATGACTCGGGCTTTGAAAGTGTAATCGGCGTTGATGACTTGGCTGTTTTCAATCGCCATTTCGCCATAGTGATCGCATTCATTTCCCAGTCGGTATTTGGTTCTGGCGCCGGGCAGTTTGAAGCAACTGGCTTGATTGTCAAAGTTGCTCCCCACTCTAAAATAGCCAAAATGATTCCATTCAGCTTGCGCAACCGTATTCGTTAAGAGCAGGGGAATGATTAAAAAAATGCCCAGGCCTGGGTGAATTTTGAAGGGGGAGCGAGGAGAGTGCATTATGGTTGTCATTTTATTATTCTCGTTTAGGGAAGGCGTTTATTCTGGCGGGGATTGCGTATCGTCATAAAAAAAGTAGCGGTTTTTTCCAGAATTTTTGGCCTGATACATGGCATCATCCGCTTGGCGTAATAATTCATCAAAACTAATTGGGCTAGATTGAGGATAAAACGATATGCCAATACTGGCGGTGACTTCAAGCTGCTCCGTTATGCCATTTTTTTCACAAGGAAGGGTTAAGTGCAGATCGGCCAGCAGTCTTTCCAGTATAGGGGTGATTTCTTGTTTGGTTTTTAGGTCGGCTATCGCAATCACAAATTCATCGCCACCCAGTCTGGCCACAATATCTTCTTTTCGTAGCAGTGCCGCTTTCAGTGGATGGGCTATATCGATTAATACTTGGTCACCGGCTTCATGTCCGAGGTTGTCATTGACTTCTTTAAAGCCATCTAAGTCTAAATAGAGTAGCGCCATGAGATGGTTGTTGCGGTCACAGCGGTGCATCACGGTTTGAATCAGTTCATTAAACAAATAACGATTGGGCAGTCCGGTTAAGCTATCGTGTTTCGCACTGTGCTCTAACGCTTGCCTGCTGAGAATATTTTCGGTGACATCCCAGAAAATGCCTTGGATCCCTGTCACCCGTTGATTGAAATCAAAAATGGGCAGTTTGATCATTTCAAGGTATTGTTGCTGATCTTTTGTTTGTGATCGCATATCGAATACGGGTTTCACGGCATGAAAAGTGGTTTTGGTTTTAATCACGTTTTGGTCAACTTCATGGCAATTTTCACACCAGTCTTTGGGGAGTACCTTGTGGAAGTCTTGTCCTACAATGTTTTCCGAAGATTGTTGTAGATAGGCTGAAAAAGCTTTATTGACAAAAGTGAAGCGGCCTTCTAAATCAATGCGATAGATAAAGAAAGGAATGGCATTCACCAGCGATAATAGCAGCTGTTTGGTTTCATCAAGTTGGTGAATGAGTTGGTCAGATTCGGTAATATCATGGCTTATTCCCAAAATACCGATGACTTGCCCTTTGTCTGAAACCAAAGGGACTTTGGTGGCTTCA
>CBFHUY010000168.1:0-3608 GCA_965658885.1 Hydrogenovibrio sp. | reverse complement strand
GATGAAGATCAAGTTTGAAATCATGCGGATATTGGGCCTATGATGCAGCCGTTTTGCCTGGGCGGTGGGGAAGTCTTTGCGTGATCGGTGCGGATAGAACTGACGGTGGATTTGAACAATAATTAAAGCCGTAGGTAGGTATAAGATAATTTTTGATGGAAATCGCAGTGAGTCTCTGCCTCATTTCCCCCACTGCCCGTTTGGTCGTAGTTCTGTAAAATTTTGCGAAGCTACGGACTAAATAAGTCCTTTCCTGAAATTTTCCATATCTATTTCTTTCTCATTTGCCAATAAATATTTTATGAAAGCACTTAATAGAATTTTTTATTTTCAGCCTTTATTTTTTGCTCTTCGTTTTTTATTCTTTGTTTCAGTCTCAACTCTTTTTCTTTTAATTTTTTCAGTTTTAGAATGACATCGTTCATTATGTCGTCTTATCCTAATCTCCAAAAGTCGGTTGTATGTTGTCAGTTTGTGGCTGAAATATTTATATTGTGCTTTTGAAATTTTTTGATTTCTAATAATCTCTTTTAAAAAAATACGTCAAGCTAATAGTTGCTTTTGGATAGCGTGGTTCTCGTTGATAATTTGATGAGGAAATCCATTTGATAACCGTATCACTCTAGGATAAGGTAATCCCTTATAGGTGTAAGGGCGCACTTACGCGTTTCTTTCAGAAACGCAGTGCGAATCGACTGAAATCGATTGAAAGCTAGTTTAATCAAATCAGCTAGCGCCGATTTGAAGAAGAAAAAACGGATTTAATTTTAACATGGCAATTTATCACTTACATGCGCGTAGGGGGAGTCGAAATGGAGGTCAGTCAGCCCATGCCAAAATTTCCTATAATGCGCGGAAGGGTAAATATAAAAGACATAGATCACAGCCGGATTATGTGATGTCCTGTAATATGCCTAAATGGGTGAGTGAGACGGGTCAGAGTATTGGGATGCAGCGGATCTTTATGAAAGAGCGAATGGTGGTCTTTAGAGCCTTTGAATTTTTAAACAGGCTCTAAGAAACAACACTTCGGACAGTTTTTGTAAGTCCTTGTTTTTATTAAGTCTGACTTTTTAAGTGCTAAAGTATCAGGTTTAACAATTTCAATGATTTATATTTGTCAGATATAGTGATATCAAAAAACTGTCCGAACCATTGTAAGAAAGGGAGATAAACTATGAAAATATTTATAACCATTCTATGTGTTTTGATGCCATCGATGCTTTGGGCATTTACTAATCACCCCATAGCATCATATCATGATGACAATAATATTTTTTTCATACCAGCCATTCGTCATGTGACGAGCAAACATGACGTTCCTCAAGACCAAACGAAATCCTATTCATTAAGATTCTCATTAAATGAGAATCAATTTACTGTTGAAGAAATAAAGCCCATTCCAAATTTTCAATATGATGTTCAATCATTATACCTTGGCAGCACTAGGGAAATGGTGCTTGAGGCTCTTGGAGACCCCATGAACAAACGAGAAATGCTGCTTTATGACCTTGCTATGGGGCCAAGACCTCTAAACCTTACAGCAGGAACCCCCTATGAAGAATGGGAATACATTGTTGATGATGTTGTTTATCTGGTCTGGTTTGCTGCAACCTCCGACTTACCAAAAGAAGATTGGATACTTCAAGATACTACGTTATATCCAGTGAATGCCAATTTCTAATGATGGCGTTCTGTCGGATGTGGCGAAGCCATATCCGAACGAATGCCACCGCAGTCGGCTCCATTGGCCTTGTTAGGCGGAGCGCGAGCGGAGCCGAAGCAAACTCAATGGCTCATCTCGCACCCCGACAGGGCGGATGGCCGTAGGCCAAGCGAGCGTTAGCGACGCGGTCCGCCCTGTCAGTATGAATAGATGGAAAATATTCCATCTATTACGATATTATAAAGAAAAAATGGAAAATAGAGTTAAATTACTTTCCAAGTTATAAACAATCAACTGCTTGGTGGACACCATACAGAAAGAATATAAAAGCATCAATAAAACTCCAAAATATAACTTGAGCCAAATATCATGAAATTTCATCCCATATTCGATATATACAGCAAACAAGAAAAAACACGGATAAACCGAAGAAATATACTTTCAGCGACATTTTGTTTAAATGAGACACTTTTAGGGCAGATTCAGGATTGATATTTTGGTGTTACTGGGTGAGACTCGGCGTGATGGGTGAGGATGGGAACTAATGTTATAGTAACTTTTGGATCAAATTCTATGATTTTTTTTACCTAAATGCTCAATTAGACCCATTGTTTTTTTTATTGCTTGACGATCTTAGCCAATCGCGCTTTTATCGTCACTTATAAATAGAGAAACCCCGCATTACTTTGATCGGCGATGCGGGGCTCACAAAACTGGTAGAGTGCTATGGGAACACTCATATCAACGAGTGAAGGATAAAACAGTCAGTCTTTAAAATCAAGTTTTATCCTAATTCCTGCCAGCGCTCCCAGGAACTTCTTACCATTGGGAGGCACAATGTCATATCAGCAAGAAGTCTTTTCTTTCATTTCATCCATCATTGGTCAAAGCCACATCATTCCTGTCCATGTTGAATTCACTCGATTTGTTGGCGGGGATGCTAATACCTCCATGCTGTTATCCCAAATCATTTACTGGACGGATAAGACATCAGATCCCGATGGGTGGTTTTACAAGTCCTATGATGAATGGGAGAGGGAAACAGCACTGACAAAGAGAAAGGTTTCAAGGTCAGTTGATACTTTCAAAAAAATGGGCTTGGTTGAAACCAAGGTGAAAAAAATTAATAACAATACCATTCTTCACTATCGATTCAACCAGTATGAATTTGTCGATCAATTTGGAAAATATTTAGAGGCAAAAAGGGCAGAAAAAACTTCGAAAGTGCCGTCAATACTGGGAAGTGACGAAACGTCATTTCCAGAAATACCCAAACGTCATTTCCAGAAATCACATAACGTCACTTCCCTACCTTATATACAAAAGACTACAACAAAAAACTACGACGTACCACCACCGCCATCAGATCCTAAACCAGTACCACCAACCTCATCACCAAAAAAAACGTCGTCGTCGTTTTCTTCTCCAGAAGTTAATCAACATGATTTTACGAATCTGATGCAATGTATACCTCAAAAGAAAAGATCCAAGTCAGTTGAACAGAGACTAACCAAAGCAATGATTGCCGGATATGCTATTGCTTACCTTCTGGATGCCATCGCCTATACCAATAACCATGCAAAAAAAGATTATCTGTCATATTTAGGTAATACCATAGACAAAGAATGGGCACCGAAAGGATATTATCGTCAGAGTGTCGAGAATACACAGAGAGAAGCGCAAAGGGTTAAGGATAGGCAGAGGGAGCAGGAAGAGCAGCAACGGGAGCAGCTGGCCATGAAGCAGAAGCATGAGGTCTTGGATAACCTTCTAAAAAACGATTCTGAACATTATTTCGAATTGGTGGATCAAGCTGCCAATAATCTCGGCATTGATGATGTAAGTAAACCAGGCAGAGGAGGGAAGATGAAGATCAAGTTTGAAATCATGCGGATATTGGGCCTATGATGCAGCCGTTTTGCCTGGGCGGTGGGGAAGTCTT
>CBFHUY010000167.1:0-3629 GCA_965658885.1 Hydrogenovibrio sp. | reverse complement strand
TTGCCTTCAGAAGATTTTTTACCACCACATTTCCCTTCTGATTTTTTCATCTTCATGCCTTCACCGCACTTGCCTTCAGACTTCTTCATCTTCATGCCTTCGCCACATTTTCCTTCACCGCACTTGCCTTCAGACTTCTTCATCTTCATGCCTTCACCACATTTGCCTTCACCGCATTTGCCCTCAGATTTTTTCATCTTCATGCCTTCGCCACATTTACCTTCATGGCTAGATGCGAGGGTATTTTCATAACCCTTTTCAAGATTTTTAAACCCAAAATCCGCTTCATTCGCTAAAGCCGATCCTGAAAGAACCGAAGCGGTTGTTGCACCGGCCAATTTTAAAAACTGTCTACGAGACGTATTTTTCATTTGATTTCCTCTTTGATCGCATTGAAATTATAAAAATTAACGGCTATTTATTTAGGAAATGTTTGGCAATCCAATAATCAACACTAAAGATGCGCCCACCGCCTAAAATAACCAAAGCTAAAAGCATTACCAAATAGGTTACTGCCCACTCTACCCCATTGTTACTTATTACAAACTGACCTTGTTCCGTTAGCCAGTCATAGTGTCCATATTGTTGTAATAGTGATTTTGCAGCTTCTAGCCGCTCCATTGCGCCGTCAATATTGGCACTGGGCCATGGTGACATAGGGTCGTGAATCGCTTGCCAACCATTTTTTATATGGACTGAAAAAGTCGCCACTAACATGGTGATAATGAGCGGTATACTCGCCCATCGAGTGGCCAATCCGAGCAACAACAGCACAGACCCACCAACTTCTGCGGCAATAGCTAAGCTGGCCATGAGCTCTGGAAAGGGTAAACCCAATCCCCACTCAGTATTGCCAAACCATTCGACCACGCTTGTAAAACCAGCGATTTTATTGGTTCCCGCGACCCAAAATACGGCGGCTAAATAAAGCCGAATCGGCAGGGTCGCTAAAAAATCGAATTGCTTTGTTGTTTGATTCATAAAACGTTGAACTTGGATAAGCCATTGCATAAGCGATCCTATTAGTTTATGAATATTCAGATAAAACATTAACAGTTAATCACACAGAAAACAACTTAAATGAGAATCATTTTTAACCAGGCCTGGTGGTTATTTTGCCGGATCAATCATGCCTGCAATACTGGTATTGCATCGAAACCAGCCAGCAATACTGACTCTAGGCTGTTGTGTCGGTAGGACTTCATGGGGGATTTGTTCACTCATAAAAACCATCATTTTACCGATTTCAGGGGTAACAGTGGCGAGTTGTGCTGAGCTGTCTTCATTGTACACAACCAGTTCTCCTCCCCAATCTGCTTGCCAATGAGGATTGAGATATAACACAGTTGTCACCATGCGATTAGCACGCCCTCGAAAGCTATCGAGGTGCTTTTTATAAAAATCGCCTGGCTTATAAATCGCAAAGTGACTTTCATATTCAAATAGTCCAAGGAATAGCGTACGGTTGAGCTGATATTGTAAATCAGCCATTTGTTTGAGGTAGGTCTGTTGCGCGTCTGATGAACCATCTAGCCATCTAATTTTGTCACGTCTAATGTCGTGGTTTAATTGATGAATATCACCACGCCCAACGCCGGCAGTTTGTAATTGTCCCTGTTGGTCATGGTATTCCGCTTCGGCCAACAGTTGTTGGCATAGGGTTTCATTAACCGCATGCGGCCATTCAAACCAGCCTTTTTCGACTAAGGCATCCAGAAGTTGATCCATTACTGAATCAGTCAGATTGAGAGGCATTGGTATTTCCAATTAAAGAGAAGAATTATCCTCCTAAACATATTTTTAGCAACAAAATAATTCAGTTATATTATGCTATGACTTCGTCATCGCATTGTCTTAGCGCCTTGCTCAGTCACTTAGACCAGTCTTGGGTAGATTTGGAGTCGAAATGAAACGTCACATTCATAAAATTATAGACAAACCGTTACTTTCGGCATTGGTGGTGGGTAGCTTAATTCATGGCTTTATTTGGCTAGCCACTTTTATCGTTTTAGGTGCGGCAGCGACTGTCTCAAAGTTGCTTGAGCAATGGCAACTTTCACCTGGGTTAGCACTGATACAATTCGTGATGCCTTATTTCGTGCCTTTTTTAGTGACCTTGTTTGCTAAAGAGCTCACTCACCAAAAGATTCAACGTATTCTGCAGCAATTTCCAGAGTCTAACCCCAATATCGTTATGCGATTGAATCACAATTTAGTTCCAGACTATATCAACCCGGTTGGTCAGGCCTGGTTGGAAAAACATGAATTGAATACGCTGTCTTTAGACACTCTTCTACCCGATTCAATGGTACAAGCATTATCAAAGATGCCCAAAAATGGGGGAAGGATTTATGAGGATGAAAAGCATTTTGGAACAGAAACCTATCATTTCAAGGCAAAAGTAGATGAGTTCGGAGCCGTTTTTGTTACAGCAGAAGATATTACCGAAAATAAAAAATTACAGGACTCTTTAAAACATACGCTGTTTCAACTCAATCAGCTAACATCGCTATTGAACGATAACTTGAACCACTATGATCCAACCCAATTTGATATGTTTCAAACGTTTCAAACAATGTTGAAACAGGTGGCATTGGCATCCAATCAGAGTATTGATGTGCCTAACTACGTTTTTTGTACCTTTTCAGAAGCAAATAGACCCGTTATTGGTCAAATCTATCGACTAAAGAAAGATCAAGTGATGAGCTTGACGGATGCCTTCGAACTGGAGTCGACAGGGTATGCTTACGCCATTTCAAAAGGTAAGACCGATGTATTCTTCGAAAAGTGGCAGCCTCAACAGCAATCACTTGAGGCGTTCCAGCAGCAATTCAATCCAATTGTTCGTCAACATGTTGGCGAGATTAAGGGTTATGTGACCTATCAAAGCGGTTCGGTATCGGTTATTGGTTTTTTTAAGACAGAACAGTTTGATCAACAATTTAATGACATTCTGAAGCAAATAGCGCTTTTTGGTCACTTTTTCCATCGTATTAGTCAAGAAAGTATTGCTATTTATGAACAGTTTGCTTACTCATTAAAAGCGTTGGCAAGGGCTTCTGAAGCCAATGATGAGGATACTGGACAACATATTATTCGCATTAACGAATATGCTTATGCATTAGCGGTTGCGTTGGGTCAGCCAAAAGCTTTTTGCGATGAGATCCGGTTGACTGCGATGATGCATGATGTCGGTAAAATTCATTTAGATCCGGCCATTTTGAAGAAGCCCGGTGCTTTAACCGATGCTGAAAGAACCGAGATGATGCAGCACCCGCTTTATGGTGCCAAAATATTAGGTCAATCTGACAAGATGAAAATGGCGCGTGAAATCGCACTGTATCATCATGAAAAGTTTGATGGCAGTGGTTATCCGAATGGGCTTGCCGGTCACGATATTCCTTTAGCTGCGCGCATAGTGAGCTTGGTTGATGTATATGATGCATTACGGCAGAAACGGGTTTATAAGCCAGCTTTTGATCATGAAACAGCCTATCGAATTTTAACAGAAGGTGACGGTCGAACAAGGGTGGAAGAGTTTGATCCTGAGGTTATGGCGGCTTTTAAATGAATTCACCATCAATTCGATCAAATTTTTACCCGTATGACATGATGAACGAAAATGGGTA
>CBFHUY010000166.1:0-3683 GCA_965658885.1 Hydrogenovibrio sp. | reverse complement strand
ATCTTGAACTTCATCTACGATATATTTTGTTAGGCGCTCAACACCAAGCAGTCTTAGGATATCGTGTGGGTTTGGATTTCCATCAACAACAACATCCCCTTTTTCAACGCGCTCACCTTCAAACACATCAACAGAACGCCATTTTGGGATAAGTGTTTCATGTTGCTCACCACTGTCTTGTGTTATCACAAGACGCTGCTTGCCTTTTGTTTCTTTACCAAAGCTAACAACCCCTGAAACCTCTGCCATAATTGCAGGTTCTTTAGGGACTCTGGCTTCAAATAAGTCAGCAACTCTCGGTAAACCACCCGTAATATCTTTTGTTTTCGAAGATTCCTGTGGAATCCTTGCAAGAATATCACCCGCACCAACCTTTTCTTTCGCATTAACGACTACAACTGAGTTTTCTGGCAAGTAATACATAGCTGGCGTTTGCGTTCCTGGGAAAGGAACAATTTCGCCCTTCTCATCGATTATTTGGATGGTTGGACGAACTTCTTTAGTTGCAGAAGAACGTTCTTTCGCACTTTTAACAACGTGTGTAGTCAGCCCTGTTAATTCATCTGTATGTTCTTCTACTGCCCCTTCAAAATTACCAAACTGAATAATCCCTTCAGCCTCAGTAATGATTGGATGGGTATGCGCATCCCAAGTTGCAAGAATACTACCAGAAGAGACATCAATACCATCTTTGACATTTAACATGGAACCGTAAGGAATTTTATAACGTTCCTTTTCACGACCTAGCGTGTCTAGGATTGAAATTTCACCAGATCTTGACGTTACAACAACTTGTTCTTCTGAGTTTTGAATGGTTTTTAAGTTATCAAACTTCACCTTACCATCATGCTTAACTTCAACCTGGCTTTGTGCGGTTGATGCAGATGCAGTACCACCGATATGGAATGTACGCATGGTTAACTGAGTACCAGGCTCACCAATTGACTGTGCCGCCATAACACCCACTGCTTCACCTAAGTTAACCATATGACCTCTAGCTAGGTCACGTCCGTAACATTTCTTACAAATACCAAACTTTGTTTCACAAGTAATCGGAGAACGAACTTTTACAGAATCAATCCCTGATTCGTCAATAATATTAACCAAACGCTCATCTAATAAAGTGTTTTTTGCAACAATCAAATTTCCATCGAGCGCATAAACATCTTCTGCGACTGCACGCCCTAAAATTCGCTCTTTAAGCTCTTCAACAACATCACCGCCTTCTACGTGAGAAGACATGGTAATACTGCTTTCTGTACCGCAATCGTCCTCTGTTACAACAACGTCCTGAGCGACATCAACCAGACGGCGAGTTAAGTACCCTGAGTTTGCTGTTTTCAGTGCCGTATCAGCTAACCCTTTACGAGCACCATGTGTCGAAATAAAGTACTGAAGAACGTTCAAACCTTCACGGAAGTTTGCGGTTATTGGTGTTTCGATGATAGAGCCATCTGGCTTCGCCATCAGACCACGCATCCCACCAAGCTGACGCATCTGCGCAACCGATCCCCTTGCACCGGAATCTGCCATCATATAAACAGAGTTAAAGGAAGTTTGCTTAACGTCATTCCCTTCCGCGTCTTTAACCGTTTCAAACTGCAATTCTTCCATCATTGACTTAGTGACGAGTTCATTGGTATGCGACCAAATATCAACAACCTTGTTATAGCGCTCACCTTCTGTGACCAAACCTTGCGCAAACTGTCTTTGAATTTCCGTAACCTGCTCATCTGCTTTTGCAATAATGCTAGGCTTGTCATCTGGAATTAACATATCATCGGAGCAGAACGAAAGGCCAGCAAGTGTTGACCATTTAAAACCGGCGTACATTAATTGATCGGCAAAAATTACAGTTTCCTTTGGACCTAAAATTCGATAACACGCATTCAAGGCCTTAGAAATGTTCTTTTTCGTTAAGTTCAGGTTGATTAAATCAAACCCCAATCCTTTTGGCAGAATTCTCAATAGCAAGGCACGGCCAACAGTTGTATCCACGATACCTCTATTAACGGATTCAACCCCCGCATCATCGATAACGGTTTCTTCAACTTTTAACTTGATGCGAGTGTGAATATGAACCACGCGAGCATCTAAAGCTCTTTGAACCTCCATCCAATTTGAAAAAGCCTTTCCTTCACCGATTGCATTAATTTTTTCACGAGTTATAAAATAAAGACCTAATACAACATCTTGAGAAGGCACAATAATGGGATCCCCATTCGCGGGAGACAAAAGGTTGTTTGTTGACATCATTAGGGTGCGTGCTTCAAGTTGCGCTTCTAGAGACAATGGCACATGAACCGCCATTTGATCTCCATCAAAGTCGGCATTGAATGCAGAACAAACCAATGGATGCAAGTTAATCGCCTTACCTTCAATTAAAACGGGTTCAAAAGCTTGGATACCCAGTCTATGAAGGGTTGGAGCACGGTTTAATAATACTGGATGTTCACGAATGACCTCATCCAAAACATCCCATACTTCCGGCAAGCCTTGTTCAACCATTTTTTTAGCTGCTTTAATGGTTGTTGCTAAACCACGCTTTTGTAGCTTACTAAAAATGAACGGCTTAAATAACTCTAGCGCCATCTTTTTAGGCAAACCACACTGATGCAGTCTTAACGTTGGCCCAACAACAATAACAGAACGTCCTGAATAGTCGACACGCTTTCCTAACAAGTTTTGACGGAAACGCCCTTGCTTGCCTTTAATCATATCGGCTAAGGATTTCAACTGACGCTTATTGGTGCCAGTGACAGCTCGACCTCGACGGCCATTATCTAACATAGAATCGACAGATTCTTGTAACATCCGTTTTTCATTGCGAACAATAATGTCAGGTGCCATCAAATCTAATAATCGCTTTAAACGGTTGTTTCGGTTAATAACACGACGATACAAGTCGTTCAAATCTGAAGTGGCAAAACGGCCACCATCCAACGGAACCAAAGGACGTAATTCAGGTGGCAACACAGGTAGAACATCTAAAATCATCCACTCAGGTTTATTACCAGACTGTAAAAAAGAATCAACTAACTTCAATCGCTTTGAAATTTTCTTCTGCTTTGTTTCAGAGCTGGTCGCTTCCATTTCTTCTCTGAGCTTGGCAGCTTCAGCATCCAAATCTATTGACTGCAACATTTTTTTGATGGCTTCAGCACCCATTTGTGCTTCAAATTCATCACCATACTCATCCATTGCATCCAAATATTCTTCTTCACTTAATAGCTGCCAAGGCTCTAAAGGGGTTAAACCGGGATCAACAACCATAAAGGCTTCAAAGTACAATACCGCTTCGATTTCCTTGAGCGTCATATCCAGCATTAAACCAATTCGAGATGGTAATGATTTTAAGAACCAAATATGCGCAACAGATGTTGCAAGGTCAATATGCCCCATTCTTTCACGTCTTACTTTAGACTGAGTGACCTCGACACCACATTTTTCACAAATAACGCCACGATGCTTTAAACGCTTATACTTTCCGCACAAGCATTCATAGTCACGAATTGGCCCAAATATCTTAGCGCAGAACAAGCCGTCTCTTTCGGGCTTAAAAGTACGATAATTAATGGTTTCTGGCTTTTTAACTTCACCAAATGACCAAGAACGAATTTTTTCAGGTGAAGCAAGGGTGACTTTAATCGTGTCAAACTCACTTGAAACGTTTTGTTTTTTTA
>CBFHUY010000165.1:0-3699 GCA_965658885.1 Hydrogenovibrio sp. | reverse complement strand
TCCCTAGGCATTTAATAAATTTATTAATTGTCTTGGCTTTTAATTTACCGTCCGACTGTTTGGCGACGCTGGAGCGGTATTTTAAAATTTCAGCTTTGGTGATGCGGCTGACTTCCATTTCTCCAAAATGGGGAACTAGGCGTTTATCGAGATAACGCCGGTAACCCTCAGCGGTTGCCCTTCTCCAGGTTGGGAGCATTTCTGAAAACCATTCCTCGCAAAAATCTTTGAATAATGGGGTTTCTCGGTAGTCGGGTTTCATCTTATCTTCTAACTTTTTAATTTTTTGCAGTCGGCTACTAGTTGGAAAGTATTTCTCATATTGAAAACTCCCCATAGCGATTTCACCTTCAATGACTTTTAGAACTTGCCCCAGCTTTTTCCGGTTAGCCTTATTGTCTGAAAGTTTTGTATATTCTTTGCAACGTGTTTTAAGGTAGTAAAAATCTAGATACAAATGCCCTGTTTCTTTTTTCACACTTACAACGCCCATATCAAACCCCTCCTCTGATTAATTAAATAAACCTTGAATTGAACTTGTCGTTGCCGTCCATTCACTACAAATACTGCTCCCAAAGGGACTTGACTCAGAGAACTTATGCATGTCTTCTTCAATGTTTTCCCAAATAAATAGGATCTTGCGCTGGCCAAATGGGCGAATGTAATGACGTCCTTCGAGTAATACACTGTCTTTAAGGTCATTACGGATTGTTCTTGCGTTATATTTAATACGCTCTGAAAGTTCTTCTGTGGTCAAATAAGTCATACTCATGGTAGAATCCTCTTTTTAAAACAATTTGCTAAGAAAGATAACTTAATGTCTGTACTTGCCAGCTCAATGTCATCTTAAGCGACATTAAAACAGGTAAAAAGACGCCTGTCAACAGCATAATGCATTTTTATATGACATTTAGTTAAAAATGGAGGCGTAAAGAATGATTAGGTCTAATTTATCCCTATACATGGGACGAGATAAATTAAAAATGGTTGATGTAGCTGAAAAAATTGGTGTTCATAGAAACACCATATCTCTATTATATAAAGAGGAAGCAAAACGAATTGACTTAGAAACACTTGAAAAACTTTGTGAGCTATTTAATTGCGAAGTTGGCGATATGTTATATATCCAAAAGGAGCAAGATTAGACTTTATAAGTCCTTTGCTCATTTTTGTATAAAATCATATATTACAGTCCCTGCTTAGTCCCTATTTAGTCCCCGACAACTTTTTTGCTTTATTTCCAAATAGGATTTGACAGCCCCTAAGCCCCTCTATATAATACGCCAAATCAAAATACGGCCACATAGCTCAGTCGGTAGAGCAAAGGATTGAAAATCCTTGTGTCCCTGGTTCGATTCCAGGTGTGGCCACCACATTTTTTAACTTGTTTTCAACAAGTTATCTTCGCGGGAGTGGTGGAATTGGTAGACACGCCAGATTTAGGTTCTGGTGCCTTTGGTGTGAGAGTTCGAGTCTCTCCTTCCGCACCATTTTTAAACAACAAGTTAATCAACAACCTTAATTAACTTGTTGTTTTTCATTATTTTCTCTTCATTGATACAAACGCTAAAACATTCTATTCTAGCATCAAAGAATCGGCATTCTCTCACGACTTCCTATAAAACCTTACCAAAAACATAGACTTAATCTAAGCGGTTGACTATAATACCCCAGCTTTAAATAGGGGTAATTTTGCACCCTTTTTAATAATTTAAATAGCGTAATGATTATGCAAAACTTTTTCTTAAAAAATATAAGAGGATACTATGACACTTAGAAAAAGCTTATTAGCAACCATGGGTATAACCGCACTAATGGCGACTGGTACGGCAAATGCAAGCGGTAACGGCAGTGTAACCGTTGGCGTTGTTCAAACGACGATTGATTCGGCTCACCTTCACGATCCTGCCGCTTCAGCAACAAGCAATGGTGTCGCAGTAGAATGGGTTCCTATTCACTTTTTCCACCATTATGGTTACGGTGTTTCTGCCAATATGGGTACAGATGAAGGAAGTGTTTTCACCACCTTTTTAGAAGGCAACATCAATTTTGGTCATACAATGAAGTTTTTTGCTAAAGCTGGTGTTGGCTATGCGACTGGTGCAGGAACTGGTGGTGGTACAGGTGGCCATGGCACAACAACTACTACAACGACCACTCACGAAGCAACTGACTCAAAATTTAGTTTAGTTGGTGCAGGGCTTTCATTTAACTTGACACATGATGTTGCTTTAACCGTTTCGGGTGAATATACCTCGACCAAAGCAACGACGGCTCTTGTTGGCTTCACATTTAACTACTAAACTGATAAAAGTTTTTGAGCATTTATTAAAGCCGGGAAAATTGTTCTCGGCTTTTTATTTGTCGCACCTTTAAACCTTTCCTCTACCAAACCGCACTGATACCATCTCAGATTAAACGCTTTTTACTCGTGCTTGCTTACTGCGTTACCCAACAATCTATCTCGCACCTTCCGCTTCATTAATAACCATATCATTCGCACCGAAATGGCAATTTTAATATTTATAAAGATTGCTATAATGAATGACATTGGCCTTTTCAAAGAGACTGTTGAGCAATAAATGTCTAATAAAACGATAAAACTCGGTCTTATGCCCCCGCTTACCGGAATAGTTGAGCTATATGGTCCTGAAATATCTTGGGCGGGTAAAATAGCCTGTGATGAAGTCAACAAAAATGGCGGTGTACTTGGGCAAAAACTGGAGCTGGTAATCCTCGATGATGGTAGTTTTCCTGAACCGGCCGTCAACGCCGCCAATAGACTCATTGATGAGTTTGATTGTAACGCCATCATCGGTAACTTACTTTCAAACTCCCGCATTGCTGTTTCTAGCTTGGTCTCTGAACCGAGAAAAATACCCTACCTGAATTTCTCATTTTATGAAGGCAGTATCCAAGGGCGTTATTTCTTTAACTTTGCGGCACTTCCCAACCAGCAAATAAACAGAATGATTCCCTATATGGCAAAACATTTTGGCGAAAAAATGTATTTCGCTGGGAATAATTATGAATGGCCAAGGGGCTCAATTGATGCGGCAAAAAAATCCTTAAAGGCGTATGGGGGTGAAATACTGGGAGAGGAATATTTACCGATAGGTACGAGCATTGAAGAGATTCAAAGACTTTTGGAATCGGTAGCCAATTCCGGTGCGGATGTATTTGTGCCTTATTTTGCTGGATCAGACCAGATCAACCTGCTCAATATGTTTGCTGAAATGGGACTCAAAAAACGCATGGCGGTCGTCATGGGCCACTACGATGAAGCCATGGTCAGTCAACTGACGCCTGAGGTGCGCGAAGGTCTTTACTCCAGCAACACCTATTTTATGTCACTGAATACCCCGCAAAACAAACGCTATCTTGAACTTTTACAAACCCAACCGGATGTTTCAGGCATCCACCCACACGGCAATGGTGTGCTGACTAACTTTGGAGAAGGAACTTATATTTGTGTACATGCTTTTGCAAAAGCGGTCAATATGGCGGGAACAACCGATGCTGACGCGGTTGTTGAGGCGTTGGAAAACATCACCGTTGATGCGCCCCAAGGTAAAGTGTCAATGGATAAAGGAACACACCACGCTAAGGTGAACACCTATCTTTCAAAATGTGAACGCGATGGGGCTTTTACAGTCGTAGAAAGCTTTGGTCAGATATCCCCAATCATTCCCGATCGAT
>CBFHUY010000164.1:0-3845 GCA_965658885.1 Hydrogenovibrio sp. | reverse complement strand
GGTGTTAATGGATTTTGATGCTTATATGAACTGGAATCCGTTTATAAAGTCCATCCAAGGCTATGCAAGGCTTGGCGAAATATTAGAAGTTCAAATTCAACTTCAAAACCAATCCATTATGACTTTTAAACCGCACATTATCGATTGCCAACCGAATCACGTGTTTGCCTGGAAAGGAAAAGTGTTGATACCTGGTTTATTTGATGGCGAACATCGCTTTGAACTGATGGAAACCGATGATGGCCTGTCTACCCAGTTTAAACACAGCGAGATGTTCAGTGGTCTGTTGGTGCCGCTTTTTCGCAAAAGCCTACAAAAAAATACCGCCCCCGCGTTTGATGCAATGAATCAAGCTTTAAAACAACGAGTGGAAAATGTATAAAGCCGACACCCGCATTTGTTTTATTGGAGACTCTTTTGTCAATGGTACTGGCGACCCACAAATGTTGGGTTGGGCAGGACGGTTATGCGTGCTTGCACAACAACCAGAACAAGATATAACCTATTACAATCTCGGCATTCGCCGCAATACCTCGACGGATATTCTGCAACGCTGGAACGAGATTGCGTTACGTCAGCAGCCTGATTGCGACAATCGAATTGTGCTCAGCTGCGGTGTCAACGATACGGTATTTGAAAACGGCAACCTTCGGGTGAATTTAGATACCTCAATCCAAAACATTCAAAAACTGTTGGTTCTGATACAAAAAATCCCATCCCCAAAGGATACGGCGGGACTGGTGATTGGCCCGCCGCCAGTAAATGACGACCAACAAAACCAACGCATTCAAACCCTATCAAACGCCATGCAAATTGAAACGGAAAAAGCCGGACTGCCATTCATTCCGCTATTTGATACGCTGGTTCAAGATCAAGCCTATTTAACCGAAATCGCCCAAAATGATGGTGCACACCCAACGGCCACCGGCTATGACAAGATGACCCAGTTGATTTTACAATCCGGTAAATGGTGGTTTTAAGCCTATTTTTTTACACAAACAAAAATGTGTCTCATTAAAACGTTCATTTGCAATTAAGGTGCCTGCTCAAGCCTCAGCATTGGCTCTGGCTTCCCTGTCTTAAAGAAGTTCATTTCATTATTCAAACTTTCAGCTTGGCTACTCATACTTTCTGCTGCAGCACTCGTTTCTTCGACCAGCGATGCATTCTGTTGGGTTACCTGGTCTATTTGGATAATGGCTTTATGAACTTCTTCAATCCCCAAATCCTGCTCAGAGGATGCCTTCGCCATTTGAGAGATCATTTGAACAATTTCCTCAATTGAAGTATTGATTGTGGTGAGCATTTCACTGGAGTCACTGGCCAGTTTTGACCCATGCTCCACCCGTTCAACCGTTTCAGATATTAGCGATGCAATCTCTTTTGCGGCATCCGCTGATTGTTGTGCTAATGATCGAACTTCCCCGGCGACAACCGCAAACCCTCTACCATGATTGCCTGCTCTAGCCGCCTCTACGGCAGCATTAAGTGCTAGTAAATTGGTTTGGAACGCTATGCCATCAATTAAGCTGACAATTTCTGAAATCTTATGGCTGGATTCTTGAATCTCATCCATTGCCAGTATCGTTTGATGCATGACCGATACACCTGCTGCCGTCTTATTTTGAACTTGTTCTGTCGCAGAGGTCGCTTGATTTGCATAGCGAGTATTGCTTTGTACTTGACTCTTCATTTCTTCCATAGTCGCAGACGTTTCCTCCAAAGCCGCCGCTTGCTCTTGAACACTTTGGCTGAGACTTGATGCACCTTCAGCGACTTCACTGGCGACCTGAGTGACCACTTCTGATGCATTGATTGCGTCAGAAACGACTTCCACTAGCTTTTTCGCCGTTGCATTGATTGAGCCTTTTAAAATGCCCAGTTCCCCATGATAATCTGCCGTTATTTCTTGCGTCAAATCACCTTGTGATTGGGCTGTTACAACATGCGTAATGTCATCCATGACATTATCTAGCGATTCCATAGCGTTATTCACAATATGCTTAAGTCTCAACAAGTCGCCTCTCGCTTCGGCCTCAACTCTATATTGAAATAAACCTTCCTGCATATTATTCATAACCTTAATAATATCGGAAATGGTTCCATTCAAAGCATTCTGCGCATTTTGAACCATATCGCGGAACTCGCCCTCAACACGGTCATCCATTTTGACAGAAAAGTCGCCATCATAAAGTGCATGCATTACTTTTTCCAGCTCATTCATGGTAAAGAAAACACTTTCGGCGGATTCATTAATGCCATTTTTTAGCACCAATAAGTCTCCTTTCATATCCGCCTGAACTCTTTGATCAAAAATGCCCTTCCCTAGTGCTGAAGAAACCGTATTAATCTCAGCAAAAGCCTGTTGTAAATTTTGCAAAAGCCCATTCAAGACCTTACCCACCTGCCCAATTTCATCATTGTCATCCAAGTCACTTCGGATTGAGAAATCATAATTTTGTTGTAGATTTTTAAACACATCCGTCAGCTTCTGTGTGCTCCGAGAAATTTTTTGCACTAATAAAATAATCGCAATAACAGCCAGGCCTGCGACCAACAAATATAAAATCATCAGTTGTTGATAAAAGGTGTCATTCTTTGTTGCAATAGCCTCTGCAAACACAGTATGGAATTTTTTTAATTCACCATCTACTTGATGAATCGCTTGACGCATCTCTCCTCTAAAGCCTTTATCTTCGCTAAAGCCAATGGCTTCATAGCCTTTCACCATATCGGTAAAGGCTTGACGATAAGCATCCAGTTCTGTTTGTAATTGAGAGGTTTGTTTAGCTGATAGCCCGGTGGTATACATGTGCTGCGTAAAAATGGCAAAGTCGTGATTAAACTTAGCCAAATATTTCGGATCCATCCGTAGCAAAAAATCTTTTTCACGACGACGCAACATTAATGTATCGGCTAGCAGTTGTACTTTGTTTAAGCTTTGAACCGTTTTTTCAATTTCATGAACGCGCTTTCTAAGTTCGCCTTGTAAACCCAATTTTTCATTTAATCCCACTGCTTCATAAGCTGAGATCAATTGATAAAAGTTATTTTCGTAGGAAGTGAAATGTGCTCTTAATTGGCGGGTATTAATCTGGTCAATTCCTAGTGTATCCACTTTTTGCTCAAGCATTTTTAAAGTTGCTTCATAGGATTGGTAGGCCTGTTCAAATTTAGAGCGGAACTGTATATCCTTACGTGCTAGAAAATCTTTTTCATGTTTCCTTAATTGTAATTGATGAATCTGAACATCTTCTAATATTGCCGTTGTATGTTCTATGTCTTGAGCATATTTAATGGAAAAATTAATAACAACCAAATTCACAAAAACAGAACACACAATAACGGCCGATAGTAACCTCAATTTTGTTTTAATCAACATAACTGCACCTCATACTGACTCTTATCCAATATTTTCAAACAATATCAATGGTCTTATAAGACTTCGTCACAAAATCAGTGCTTAATTAATTATCGGCCACCTATCGTCTGAAACCGTTTTGACAGTGCAAATTCGTTCACAACAAACTCCGCTTTCACGGTTTTTACAAATTGCACCTATATTTCACCCAATCATTTTTAGTTAAAAGAAATACCACACAAACATTAAGGAAACTATACGCCTCTATCAATCCTTGTCAATAAAATAATAGGCTTTTTTTCGTACTGTACCAAATTTGTAAAATAATCAACCCTCCCCTTTTGATGACTATAAATCTCCGACTAGAGCTGCTTTAACACAGGATTTGATTAAATTTAACTTGATAAAATCACTACATTTTTAGAGACAGTCGGTTTCTTTTAAGGATCAACTTGAGATTTTTCCTCACTAAGCGTATCGTTAG
>CBFHUY010000163.1:0-3851 GCA_965658885.1 Hydrogenovibrio sp. | reverse complement strand
TTTAATAGTGGCATGGACTTCGGCATGCCATTTATCCAAGGTTTGCATTTCAGCCAAGTTAGCATATTGTTGACCTTCAGGCCCATAGAACCATTTGCCCAATGCACATTTGGTATGATCGGTGGCCACTTCACGACTGAATTCAATATTTAAGCCTTCAACATAGGCCAAAACGGTTCCTTTCCACTGGCGGTGCGCACGACGGGCATTGGCAAAGGTAAAGTTACCGGTTTGCATGGCGGTTTCAAAACCGATTTGTTGAATATCAATTTTAAAGTTGTTAATGACATTATTCACTTCTTTTGCCAGACCACTCATTTCGGTGGTTCTTTGTGCCGTTTCATCGACGAGCGCCGAGTTCTGCTGCGTAACTTGATCGATACTGCTAATGGCAATATTGACTTGTTCAACGCCTTTGGCTTGTTCAGCAGTGGTTTGTGAAATCTCACTGACATAGGAACCAATTTTCGCGATGGAATCATTAATCAATTCCAGTGCTTTCCCGGATTCATCCGCGAGTCTGGCACCTTCGTGAACCTTTTCAACGGTGTTATCAATTAATTGGCGAATATCTTTTGCTGCATCGGCCGATTTGGCCGCTAAAGAGCGAACCTCGCCCGCGACCACGGCAAAACCGCGACCATGATCACCCGCGCGAGCGGCTTCAACCGCTGCATTCAGTGCCAAGAGATTGGTCTGGAAGGCAATGCTGTCAATCAATGCGGTAATTTCTGAAATCTTCGTGCTAGCCTCATTGATTTCATTAATGGATTCTATGGTTTTATGCACCACAGAATTCGCTTCTTGGGCTTCTTTGAGCGAGGTAGTGGCCGCTTCATTCGCATCTTTCGCATTATTGGCTGTTTGCTGAATGGTGGAGGTGATTTGTTCCATACTGGCAGCCGTTTCTTCTAGAGAGGCCGCTTGTTGTTGGGTGCGTGCTGATAAATCGGCTACATCATTGGCAATGGTAATGGTGCCATCCGATAGCTTTCGAATCGAATAATTAGACTGAGACAATAAACTGGAAATATTGTTGACCGAATTATTAATCCCTTCTTTAAGGACGGCTAAGGTGCCGGTGGTATTGGATTCAATTCTTTTTTGGAGATCACCATTTCCTTGCAAAACCATGACTTGCGTGGTTTCTTCAATAATGGCTTCTAGTTGGTTAAGGGATTTATCAATACTTTGTTGCAGCACGAGATATTCGCCTTGCAGTTCCAGTGAGATTCTTTTGGTAAAAAAGCCTTCTGCAACGTGAGCCATTACAGTATTAATTTCGTCAAATAAGTTGTGCAACATTTGCATGGTTGACTGGATGTTTTGAACCGCCTTCAAAAATTCCCCTTCGACTTCAAGGTTTACCTTCGCATTAAAGTCCCCTTTGACGATTGAAGCGAGCAGCGCATTAATTTCGACAAAGGTCTGTCTTAACATTTTTGCAGAGGCTTCTAAGTTGATTTCCATAACATCAAAATCGCCTTTAAAGGGGATGACGCTTCTGGCATCAAGGTTTCCATGCGAGAATTCTTTCAGGATTCGACCAGATTCACCCAGTGCAACCTGCGTGTTTTGCATCAAGGCATTATAGGCTTCAGACAGTTGGCGCATTTCGCCGGTTTTGAATTTGTCTATCCGCAGGCTCAGGTCACCAGTTTGCTCCGTTTCTAAAATGGTTCGGGTCAGTTTTTTTACGGGATTGATGACATTAATGCGCATTAACGTTAACTGTAATACCATTAAAATGGACATCGCTATCGTAATATCCAAGACCTCACTGAGACGGTTTTGCATTAACAGTGCGGCACCAATGGTAACCGTAATCAGTGCAAGCAGGTTGTAAATGACCATTTTGGGCATTAGATTTAAGCCTGAAAAAGGGTTTAACTTTGAAAGTTTGGCCTTTTGGACTGAACAGATAAATCCTTGGTCGATTTGTAATTTACCGTCATTAATCGCTCGGTATGCTTGAGTGGCCTGTTGAATTTCTTCGTTAGAGGCGGGTTTGCGAACAGAAATATAGCCCGTAATTTGGTTGTTTTCATATAGGGGGGCAACATTGGCCTTGACCCAATAATGACGACCATCTTTGGTCCGATTCTTAACAATTTGTGTCCAGGACTTACCGGCTTGAACCGTTTGCCATAAATCCTTAAAAACCGCTTTAGGGACATCTGGGTGACGCAATATATTATGGGGTTGGCCAATGATTTCTTCTGAAGGGTAGCCGCTGATTTCGATAAATTCTTGGTTGGCCTCTAAAATAGTGCCATGTCGGTCAGTTCGGGAAAAGATACGATAATGTTCTGGAATAGAAACGGCTTCATCAATAATACGACGATCAGTTGAATTCATACGGGTATCCTTATATATATTTTGTGTGCTTATTTAGATATTGTATCGGTTTTATAGCATAATTGGACAGAATTGTCGCAGCAAAAAGGGTATTTCTAGGTAAGTGATTTTTATCGCGCAACTAAGGGCAGTCGGTTTCGGTATTGGGGGGCAGCTGAATGTCTTTTGGGCGGGTAAATTGGGTTAAGCGAGCGCAGCCCTGTTCAAGGTCTTGCCAGTGAAAGGGCATGACAAAATGCGCCAAGCTAGCCGTCGGAAACAGTTTTGAAGAATGGGCGGGCTTTTTTTGAGAGAGAAACTGCATCAAGCTTTCGAGTCCTGGGTTGTGGCCGATGATTAAAACCCGTCCGTATTGATTCGGTACTTGAGCCAATAACTTTTTAAAGGTTTCTAGGTCGGCCATATAGAGTTCAGTATGGACTTCCGTTGGAATGCCTTTGGGCAGTTTGAGGCGTTTTAATGTTTGATGCGTCCGTTTGGCAGGGGAAACTAAAATAAGGTCTGGAATGAGGTCTTGGTCATTGAGCCAATAAGCAACTTTACAAAGTGATTTTTTACCCTTGTCAGCGAGCGGCCTATCTAAGTCCGCTAAGGTATCGTCCTTCCAATCAGACTTAGCATGTCGCAATAATAACAGTTCTCGTAAGGGCTGATTCACTGGGTTTATAGGCTCCTGATTAGATGCCATTTTGTGCTTGATAGTCACGCATGGCTTGCAGAATGGCCGGATCAATATCGTCGCGGCTGTCAAGGGTTTGAATAATATCATTCAAGTTGATAATACTGTAAACAGGGATATTATACTGCTGTTCAACTTCTTGAATGGCAGACAGTGCGCCTTGACCTTTTTCCATTCGGTCCAGTGCAATCACCACGCCTGCCGGCTCGGCACCTTCCGCTTGAATAATCTCAATGGCTTCACGAATGGCGGTGCCGGCGGTAATGACATCATCAATAATGAGCACCTTGCCTTTAAGCGGATGCCCCACGATGTTACCGCCTTCGCCGTGGGTCTTGGCTTCTTTGCGGTTAAACGCATAAGGCGTATCGATTTGGTGCTGAGTGGCCAGCGCCACACTGGTGGTGGCGGCTAATGGAATGCCCTTATAGGCCGGGCCAAATAATACATCAAATTCAATGGAGTTGGTCGCAATGGTCGCGGCATAGGCGTCAGCAAGCTTCGCCAATTGTGCGCCACGATTAAAGCCGCCAGCATTGAAAAAATAGGGGCTTTGTCGGCCGGATTTGGGGGTGAAGTTGCCCAGCTTTAGTACGCCGGCTTGTAATATAAAGTCGATAAAATCGGATTGATTTGGTTTCATAAAGTGTTTTGTGTTTGTCCAAATAATTAAAAGGCGCTTAGACCCCAGTGCATTAATCGAAAATATTAACATAGCTTGGCGTTGGCCTATAAAAAATGTAATAAAGATTTTTAATGAAGCGCAAACCTTGGCACGCATTCTGCATAGTGTGAGCATAAACCGCGCTTAAGA
>CBFHUY010000162.1:0-3937 GCA_965658885.1 Hydrogenovibrio sp. | reverse complement strand
CAAGCACCCCGCTAAATGCGAGTGAAGCTAGCCCAGAAGCAGATCAGCTCAATCACAAAGTCGATCATCACTATCAGGCTTTATTGTCTGCCGAAGTGCATGCTAAGAACGAGCATACGACCCACCATTAACCGTCAACGGTTTTAAACCAAAAAGCGCCCGTTATGTCATCTACACAACGGGCGCTTTGTGATTAAAGTAATCTTGTTTTCAAATTGGGAAAATTACTTCTTATTTTTTTGCTTAAGCTCACGCTCAGCTTCTTGTTCCAAAAAGATTCGATTTAATTCCGCTTCTTGCTCGGCTGAATCGGCTCCTTCTTTCACTGGCTGCATTAAATCTTCTTTCGAAACACCCAATGATAAAGCAATTGAGCTGGCAACAAAGGTGGATGAATAGGTACCAACCACCACACCAATAATCAGTGCCAATGCAAAATAATGAATCACTTCGCCGCCGAGTACAAATAACGCAATTAACACCAATAAGGTGGTAAATGACGTCATCAAGGTCCGAGCCAACATTTGGTTGATTGCGAGGTTACTCACTTCTTCCGGCGAGCCATCACGCACGGTTCTAAAATTTTCACGTACTCGGTCAAATACCACGATGGTGTCGTTTAACGAATAACCAATAACCGCTAATAAAGCCGCTAAAACCGTTAAATCGAATTGCGCTTGTGTCCAAGAAAACACGCCCAACGTAATCACCACATCATGAATCAAGGCTGAAACTGCACCAACTGAGAAACGGAATTCAAATCGCAGGGCAACATAAATCAAAACCCCGATCAATGCATAAATCAGTGCCAAAGCACCATCTTCCGTCAATTCATCCCCCACTTGTGGTCCCACAAATTCCACACGACGTAATTCAAATGCCTCTGAATGATCCGTTTTGAGTGCCGTCATGACTTGGTTACTGATCTGTGCGGAGTTCATGCCTTCCATAGGCGCAATCCGAATCAGCACTTCTTCAGCCGAACCAAAATTTTGTACCGTTGCTGATTCATAGCCGTTTGAAATCAGCGTTCCGCGAATCGTATCCACGTCTGCAGCATCTTCATAGGCCAGTTCTACCAGTGTCCCACCGGTAAAATCGATCCCAAAATTCAAACCTTTGACCCATAATCCCGCTAACGAAATGACGATCAAAAGCACTGAGAAAATCATCGCAGGTTTGCGATATCCCATAAAGTTTATTTGTTTATTTTCCATTTGATTTTCCATTGTCTGACTCATTTTTTACGCCACCTAAATCGAAATTTTTTCTACGGGCTTATTGCCGTAGAGCATATTGACAACGGCTCTTGTTCCCAAAATGGCTGTAAACATGGAAGTGATAATACCGATGGATAACGTGATCGCAAAGCCTTTTATCGGTCCGGTTCCGAAACTGAATAACACTAACGCCGCCAATAAAGTGGTGATATTGGCATCGGCAATGGTCACAAAGGCTTTTTCATAGCCGGCATGAATAGCCGTTTGTATCGAAGACCCTCTTAGCTCTTCGCGTATCCGCTCAAAGATTAACACATTGGCATCAACCGCCATCCCGACTGTCAGAACGATCCCGGCAATCCCTGGTAGGGTTAAGGTTGCTTGAAGTAACGAAAGCACAGCAACAATCAACACGAGGTTTAAGGTGAGCGCCACATTGGCAACCATCCCCAAAGCCTTATAGCGCCAAGCCATAACGATCAGTACCAAGATAAAGCCAACAATCACCGACATAAACCCTTGATCAATATTATCTTGACCTAAGCTAGGCCCAACGGTTCTTTCTTCAATAATTTCCATCGGAGCAGCCAACGCACCCGCTCTAAGCAGCAATGATAAGTCCTGTGCTTCTTGCGGGCTGTCTAAACCGGTAATTTGAAAGCGGTTGGCAAATTGACCCCGAATCACCGCCGCATTAATCACATCTTTGGTGGTGGAACGTTTCTTAACCATTTCGCCATTCACTTCAATGGTCTCAACACGGTTTTCGATATAGACCACTGCCATACGATTGCCGACATTTTCTTTGGTGGTGGCTAACATTTTACGGCCACCAACCCCATCCAGCGTCACATTGACTTCAGGCGAACCGGAATCTGCCGAAATACCGGCTTGTGCATTAATAACATTATCACCACTGACAATAATGCTACGTTGTAGCAGAATCGGGCGACCATCTCGGAAATGATAGAGCCGTGCACCATTGGGGGCATAACCCGTTCTTTGCGCACGATAGGCATCGCCTTTTTCTTCTACAAGACGGAATTCCAGTGTGGCCGTTGCCCCCAAAATTTCTTTGGCCTTAGCGGTATCTTGTACACCGGGGAGTTGTACAACGATGCGACGATCCCCTTGCTGCTGAATCACCGGCTCGGCAACACCCAGCTCATTAATTCGGTTTCTAAGGGTGGTGATATTTTGTTTAAGGGCGTAAGTTCTCGCTTCCTTTAATGTGATCGGCAATAAACGTAATACCCATGCGGCTTCATTTTCAACCGGTGATAACGTAAATTCTCCTGGGAATTGTTTATTGAGCACCGCTTCAGCCGTTTCAGGAATGCTCTCCCCTCTGAATTTCACCAATAGGTGATCGGTATCATAGTCAATACTGAGATAACGAATTCTCGCCTCTCTAAAGCTGCCTTTGATTTCATCAACATAGCGCAAATAGGTTTTTTCGACCACCGCTTCCATGTCGACATCCATTAAAAAATGAACCCCGCCACGTAAATCTAAACCTAAATACATTGGCTGACCACCAACGGATCTCAAAAAATCAGGCGTTGCGGGCGCTAAATTCAACGCCACAACCGCTTGACGCCCAAAGGTATCTTTTAAAACACTACGTGCTTTTAGCTGCTCATCAGCAGAATGAAACCGAATCAAAAACTGATCATTTTCATAGCCAATTTCTTTAGGTTCAAGCTTCGCCTCTGCCAATGCTTGAGTAATGGTTCCTTGGGTCGCATCATCAAACTGAACTGATTTTGCAGGTGAGATTTGAACAGAAGGATCGTCTCCAAATAAATTAGGTGCGGCATAAATGCCACCTAATAAAATCGCAATGAGCAACAATAGATACTTCCATGCGGGGTATTGGTTGCTAATCACTTTTTGTCTTGACTCAAACATCTTTATTTTTTCCTAAGCAGCTAAATTAAAAGCTCAATAAAAGAAAGGGGCTAATGCCCCTTATGAAAATGACTGTGATTTAAAACTTATTCAGCCGTCCCTTTTAGGGTGCCTTTAGGGAGTTCACGCGCAACATTTGCACGTTCAACTTTGACAATGACATTATCCGCCACTTCAAGGTCTACAAAATTTTCATCCAGCTCACGAATTTTTCCGGCCAAACCACCATAAGTCACCACTTCTGCCCCTTTTCCAAGAGCTTCAACCAATTTCTTATGCTCTTTCACTTTCTTTTGCTGTGGACGAATCAATAAAAAATAAAACACCACAAATAATAAAATTAACGGTAACAGGGCTTCAAAACCACTTCCACCTGCTGCTGCGCCACCTTCTGCCATTGCATCTGAAATCAAAAAACTCATTTTTTTCTCCTTAATATTAACTGCGTTATTCTTGCATAAAAAAAATTAAAATTCTATGAGAGACTTTGCGGGTTAGGCAAAATTTTCTCAAGCCGCTTTACAACGGCATCAAAGCGGGTACGACTTCGCCCCTCGCCTGATAAAATTCGGTGACAAAAGCCTCTAATGAATTGGTCGCAATTGCTTCACGCAACCCTTTCATAAGACTTTGATAATAGTGCAAATTATGAATGGTATTCAAACGCGCGCCTTGGATTTCGCCACACTTATCCATATGATGTAAATAGGCACGACTATAATTTTGACAAGTGTAGCAATCACACTGTTTATCGAGTGGCTCCAAACTGGTTTTATGTACCGCATTGCGAATTTTGACCACCCCAC
>CBFHUY010000161.1:0-3938 GCA_965658885.1 Hydrogenovibrio sp. | reverse complement strand
TGTCCACACAGTCCTGAATGCAGGCCATTGCGTTTAGCGCCTTCAATTGCCCAGCGAATCATGGTTTTGACACCAGGCGATCTCTCATCAAAATCATTTGCGACTAATTCTGAATCCCGGTCAACGCCCAATACCAGTTGTGTTAAGTCGTTTGAACCAATCGAGATGCCATCAAAGTAGGGGGCAAAGGCATCAATTTCAATTACATTATTAGGGATTTCACACATCATATAAATTTTGAGACCATTTTGATGACGGCTTAAGCCATTTTTAGCTAGCAGATCAATGGCTTGTTTGGCTTCTTTCGCTTGTCGAACAAATGGAATCATTAAAATGACATTGGTCATCCCCATTTCTTCTCTTACTTTTTTCAGTGCTTGGCATTCAAGTGCAAATGCGGGTTCAAATGATTTAGACAGATAACGTGAGGCGCCACGGTAACCAATCATGGGATTGGCTTCAGCCGGTTCAAAGTCTTCCCCTCCCAGCAACTGCGCATATTCATTGGATTTGAAATCAGATAAACGCACAACCACGGGTTTGGGGTAAAAGGCAGCGGCAATGGTGCCGATGCCACTCGCTAATTTTTCAATAAAAAATTTCCCGCCTGTTTCATAGCCTTGCGTGAGTTGTGTAATGGCGTCTCGTGTTGCGGGTTCCGTTATTTTTTCTGGAAAACACAAAGCCAATGGATGTACTTTGACGGCCTCGTTGATAATGAATTCCATCCGAGCAAGACCAACGCCTTGATTGGGAATAAAACTGCTTTGAAACGCTAAGTCCGGATTAGCTAGGTTGAGCATGATTTGCGTTTTGGGTTGCTCCAAATTCGATAAATCGGTTTCGATCACTTCATAAGGCTGTTTGCCTGCATATACATTGCCTGTATCGCCTTCGGCACAGGAAACGGTAACATAAGGGTTTTCGACGAGGGTCGAGGTTGCATGTGCACAGCCAACAATAGCGGGAATACCCAGTTCCCGTGCAATAATCGCTGCATGACAAGTGCGTCCGCCACGATTGGTGATAATAGCCGAGGCCACTTTCATGACCGGTTCCCAATCTGGGGTGGTGATGTCGGTGACCAAGATTTCTCCTGGCTTAAATTGTTCAATATAGGCAACATCATGGATTACATGCGCTTGACCTTGCGCGACTTTTGCGCCCACCGCTCTGCCACTGACGAGGATTTGTGCATCGGGTTCAGGGGATATTTTGTAGCTGGTTAGCTGATGCCCTTGGACTTGCGAAACGACTGTTTCTGGACGTGCTTGCACTATATAGAGTTGACCATCAATCCCATCCTTTGCCCATTCAATGTCCATGGGTTTCGGTTGACCTGATTTGCCACTGTAGTGTTGTTCAATGCGAATGGCATAATCGGCCAGTTTGAGGACTTCCGTATCACTGATACAAAAGGCTCGCCTTTCTTGTTCGGTGGTGACGACATTGCGAACACTGGGATGGCCTGCCGCTTGGTGCGCATAAATCATTTTCATCTTTTTGGCCCCTAAATGGCGACGCAATACCTGACGGTAGCCTTTGTCAAAGGTTGGCTTATGCACATAAAATTCATCTGGATCAACGGCTCCTTGAACCACATTTTCGCCTAAGCCGAGGGCGCCGGTAATAAAGACCGCATCCTTAAAGCCGGTTTCGGTATCAATCGAAAACATCACCCCAGAAGCCGCTAGATCAGAGCGTACCATTTTTTGCACGCCAATGGATAGTCCCACATCAAAATGATCAAAGCCTTGGTCAATTCGATAATGAATCGCTCTGTCGGTAAAGAGACTGGCAAAGCACTTTTTACAGGCTTCTAATAGCGCGGTTTCGCCTTCAATGTTCAAGTAGGTATCCTGTTGACCTGCGAAGCTGGCAGTGGGGAGGTCTTCCGCGGTTGCCGAACTGCGAATGGCCAAACTGACTGGAGTTTCAAATTGTTGACTCAGTTTTTGATAAGCGTGATGAATTTGTTCTGTGAGTTGTTTTGGGAAAGGCGCATCGTATAGTAGCTGGCGAGCTCGTTTTCCTCTGGCTGCCAGGTCGGTCACGCTATCCGCTTCTAAAGGGTCCAATATCTCATGCAACTTATCCCATAAGTTGTTTTCGCTGAGCAGGGCATGATAGGCTTGCGCGGTAATTGCAAAGCCATTGGGAATCGGCACGCCGACCGGATTTAAGATTTGATACATTTCACCTAGAGAGGCATTTTTACCGCCAACCAATGGAATGTCTTCAATTCCAATTTCCTCGAAAAAGCGAATATAATTTACAGACGACATACCCGATCACTCCCTATCTATGAATTGATTAAGTTAACATGATTTTTTTAGGTTGGCTAGGTGAATCGTCGCAGCACATATTTAATTATTTTGTTATTTAATGACGGATATAATCCGTTAATATGCACCACTAAGAAATTAACCTAACTTTTTTAAGGACTAATGATGGATTCTATCGAACACAACCAGGCTGACAGCCAATATCTAGCCAATTTACCCTTGGCGCTAAAGGCGCTTTTTACCGGCTATATTTTAGTCATTGGTTTGGGGTTATTGGTGGCAGGTGGCCAAATAATGTTGACGCACGGACAAGCAGATGGCGAACCGGGGTTATCATTGGATGATATTGTTTACAGTTATTATGGCAATCGCACTGGTTCGACATTGGAAAACAAACTGAACGGCTCTATGAAAGCCAATGCTACCATTGAAGAAAGAACCGCAATGATTAAATGGGCTCGAAATGGTGCTGATGAAACGGAATGGCAAACGACGATACAGCCGATTGTGAACCAAAAATGTGCCGTTTGTCATTCTGCGATGCCCACCTTATCCAATATTGCCGACTATCAGGTGATGCAAAAAATTGCTGAAGTGGATGAGGGCGCTGAAATCAGTTCTTTAACCCGTGTTTCCCATATTCACCTATTTGGTATCGCTTTCATTTTCTTCTTTATCGGCTATATTTTTTCCAAAGCTCAGGGCATTCATCCTTATTGGAAAGCCGGATTGATTTTTATGCCATTTGCCTTTTTGATTGTGGATATTGCTGCTTGGTGGTTCACCAAGTTTGAACCGAGCTTTGCATTATTGGTCATGGTCGGCGGTTTTGGTTATAGCTTAGCATCCACCGCCATGATTTTTATTTCGCTCTACCAAATGTGGTTAATGAATTGGGTTAAATCGAGAAAACTCGCTTAAAGAAGAACCCCGCAAGTGGGCAGGTGTTCAGCCTGCCAAGTGCGTTACAGCGCGATTTATTCGGCTTGAGATTTATAGGGTGCGACCTGTTGCGGATCAAATTGATTTTGTTCAATATCAATTCCTAGATTAATGAGCTTCTGCACCAATTGTTCCTTTTCCGCTTTTAAATTAATCAGTTCATGGCTATTGTCATCTAATTTATGCATTTGGGTTAGCCCTAAATGGTAAAACCGTAAAATTTTCAGTGCTTCTTCATCGTTTTCTTCAGCCTTGGCTTTGATGTTTTCAATGACATTGGTAATGTGCAGTAGGTTGCGTTTTAGCCGCCAGCCATATATGGCTTCAGCCATCCAAGGTTTGTTTTTAAAAAACACATTCACAATCAAGGCTGTAATGACCAATCCGATCCCTGCACCGAATAAATTGAGAAAAATCATATTGCTGTTATAAGGGCTTAAATATTCCACTGTTGTGGTGGCGGTAATCATCCCAATTACGATAAACATCGCCATCACTTTCAAGGTGGCATTACGGGTCTGCTTGCGGTAAAAAGCGGGATCAATTTCTTTGAGTTGAAACATGGTGTTTCCTTTTTTCAAAAATCAGTTGCATCAATCTAATCAAGCCCATTATTTTAGCGGATTACAGACACAATAGGCGAGGACTTTACAGTATGGACAATATTGAAAAATATTCGGCGAATGGGGTTTTGGTGGGGCAAAAATGACC
>CBFHUY010000160.1:0-3969 GCA_965658885.1 Hydrogenovibrio sp. | reverse complement strand
CAAAGCGATTGAAGCTGTTCTAAAACCGCATCCCGAGCCAGTGAAAAATCCAGATGCCCCGAGATTTCGAGGCAAGGCAGGTTTGCCAATTGGGTTAGGTAGCTTTCGGCATCGGCGGGTGTTTGATTTGGTAAAAACTGCCCTTGAGCATCCGCAAAAAAAGGCCCCGCGCTTTTCATTAAAGCGGGCAGCAGTTCAGGACTTTGCGCTAAGGTGGTTCGGTGTGCTTGGGTGGGCTGATCAGCTTTCGCAGACCAATTCAATATCACTAATAAATGCAGTGGCGCTTCCGATTGGGTGCAATCCGCATGAAACAGCTGATTGACATCCGCATCATATTTTTCTTCTAAATGACGCAACTTCGACGAAGACAGTGCTAATAATTGGTGGCGTCTTTCTGCCGGAATCAGCGAATGTAATCTTTCATTATGCACAATGGTGCCTGGGTTAATGCGCGGTTGTTTGGGGATGCCGCGCATCCAAAATTCTCCATCCACAAAGGGTACGACAGGCCTGGTCGTTTTAGACCGGGTAGAAGCCGGTTGGCAAGCCTGAATCAGCAAGCGGTCATTACTAATAAAGTGTTGCCCCTGCTCTAATAGGTGCAGCATCAGCGTTGACTTACCACCACCAGACAAACCGGCAATGGCAATGCCTTTGTTCTCTATTTGCAAACCCGCAGCATGCCCCAACAGCCAGCCTTGTCGCAAATGGTGATTGAGATATTGGCTTAAAACAAAGTTCACCACCTGATTGGGATACTGTTCAACTGGGCCAAAAGCAATCGGTTGGTTAGCATTCTGCCAAAACACCATACCGGTTTTGATTTTATAAATAAACCGACCATTTTCAGCATCCAAAAAGGTTTCTTTACGCCCGGTTTTGCCTGCTTCACGCGCCCAGTCCGGCCAGTGTTCGCCCACTTCTAAATAATCATCGGTTTCAATTGCTTGAACTTCTAACTCCGCCGAACCCAACTCTAAGGTCATGTCAACGTGAAAATAGTCGGCGAGTATCGTTAGTAATTCGCGTGAATTCGAGCGAATGGCAATGGCATAATCGGTCAAAGGTAACAATAGCCCTTCGGCTAAGCAGGGTTCATCTTGCAGGGTTTGATTAAAGTTTTGTGTGAGGGTTTGAGCGTTATTCATGCGGTTTTTATGATTTGAGTTTCGTGTAGTTGGTTTACCACATAGGCCGCATAACGTGCCGCCATATTGATATTTAAGCCTTCTTGTGCGCCTTTAAAACCACCAAAGGCAGACACTTCAAAACACACAGGACCTTCTTCGGTTTCCGCAATATCGACGGTGGTGTAGCTCAAGTCAAAAACCGACTGGGCTTGATGCGCCATGTCGATAATCTCGTCCGATGGAAAGGCTTCGGCATATTTGCCGCCTGAGTGAATGGTGGTGTTCCAACTGTTGCCATTGCCCACTCGCGCATAAGCGCCTTGATATTCGCCACCTAAAAACACTAAGCCCAAGTCTTTTCCGGGTAGTGCTAATTTTTTTTGTAAATAGAAAAATCCTTGTTTTTCATAGTAGCTTTTCAGTTGCGCTTTTAAGGTTTTTTTACTGCTTTTGCTGCTAAGCAATTCCATGCCGCGGGCTTTGGTGGAAAACAACGGCTTTAAAATGGTATCACCAAATTGCTGCACCGTATCAAGCGCCGCCTCTAAACTTTCGGTAATGACGGTCGGCGGCATGGGGATTTGCGCTTTGGTCAGCGACACCGTACAACTGAGTCGATCCACCAAGCGAATGATTTCCTGTGGCTTAGAAAAAATCTGCACGCCACATTTTTCCACAAACCGCAAAATCTCAAGCCGATCAATCACTGTCGGGCTATAGGTCTGAGAAACCTTTTTAATGACGATAGCATCTAAATCGCACAAACAATAGTCTTGGAATTTAACCGACGGTTTTGCCAAGTCAGCAACCACCTGTTCAATATCAATCACCAACCGAAACCCGGTGAGCGCTTCAATTTCATCGGCCAATACTTCGGTTGACCATTTGCCGGGAATACCGACCACGCCAATTTTAAAAGGGGATAGATTAGTCATGGAAAATCTCTTTTGGAATTTGGTAATGGTTCAGCTGTTGAGGGGATAAACGCACGATTTGTTCCAATAGATAGCGCGCTCGAAAATGCATGGCTTTGGCATGCTGTTTATCCAATACAAACCGGGTTGAGGTTAAAAAGGAACGACTCAAGCCCAATGCCATACGCAAAGTGTAGCTGTGGTCGTTGATTTGTTCGGCATAGTCCGCCCCAAAGTCATAAATGGCTTGCATGGTTTGCGCAATCAATTTGCGAACTTTCGGGTCAAAATTGGCAATGCGATAACAGGACACCATTAACACCGACAAGTCTTGCACAAAATCTTGATAATCCGAGCGGTGTAAATCAATAAAATTCACTTCATCTTCTACCGAATCGTAAATGATATTGTCCAGATTAAAGTCGCCATGAATATAGACCGATTTCGGCACGGTTAAGCCATCCTCAATGGTGGCGCAGGCTTCAATTAAGCTGCTAATAGAATGGGATTTCACCCCATTGATATTGACCATTTTTAATTCGAATTCGGGATGCACGGCAAAAATCGCAGGCAGGCGTTTTTTAAGCTGTTGCATATAGTGTGCGGCTTGGGACTCTTCGGTTTGGGTTTCTTGCCAAATATTTTTCAAGGTGCCAAATAAGGTATTTAAGCCTTTCTTTAACAGCTTTCGATCCTTATCCAGCAACAGTCGTTCAAAGGTGTCGCCAGTGAGATATTCAAACAACAAGGCCGCTTTACTGCCGCTTTTATGGTAAGAATAGACTTTGGGGGCGATACCGGGATAGACCTGATGCCAGCTTTCGATGCCGGTTTTTTCTTCATGCAATTTGGCTTGATCACCTTCTTTAAACACCGCCAGCATTTCGCCTTCCGAATCGGCACCCATCACGCCCGACAAACTGCAACCGGATTTGGTTTCACCCAAGGCGCGGATCGACAATTCGTTTTGTTGCGGATTCAATTCCAAGGCCGATAAGGTGGCTTCCAGCGAATGATAGCGTTCAATCTGAATCATCTGTCCAAGGTTGGCAGAAATAATCCCCTCGCCAATACGCAGCAGAGCTTCCCCCATGGCGCTGATATCGCGCAACACAAAGCTGGCGTTCAGCAAGACATCGGTTTGTTGACCTTTCTTCAACCGCTTTTTCATCCGATCCAATTGTTGGTCACAGCGTTTATCAATGTGGACTTTTAGCCGACAAATATCAATCGCCGAACTGGAGCTTTCGGATTCAATTGCCGGTTCAATCATTTCCAGCCCCGCGGTTAAGTCTTGCAAGGCTTTAAAAACCGCTTTGCGGCGCAAGACTTTTAAAGTGCTGCGACAGGCTTGTGCTTGGAACACAATTGCCTGGCATTGGCGTGAAAGGGTTTTTAAACTTTGATTTAAATGTTCGTAACTTTGAACCGCCACGCGGCTTTCGGGTTCTGGGTTTTCGGCTAAAAAGGCGGCAGCTCGGTTCAATAGGTTCAGGTGATAATTATCAATATAATCAACACGCGCCAAACTGCGCTCGGCAACATCCGCTTCCCCTGTTTCAAAAAAGAGCGTGACCAGTTCCAGTTGCTTTTGCAACTCGATAATCAAAAATCGAAGCGGGTCATAGAGAGGGGGGATTAGTTGCATAGTGGAAGCGAATCGGCGTTAAGAAGACGTTTTATTTTTTTTCGATTTTTTAGGGCTTTTGGGAGCAATAAATAACGGCGCATCATCGGCATCTTCATCCTGATCCGAAGACCAATTGATTTTAATATTCAGCGTTTGGCCCTTTTTACTTTGAGTGGCCTTAATTTTCAAATTGGCAAATGACTGAGGCGTGAGCACAAAATCTTCATCTTCATCGCTTAACTTAATGGCGCCTTTTTTGAACCCCTGGGTAATGGCTTTTAAATAACTGATG
>CBFHUY010000159.1:3626-3981 GCA_965658885.1 Hydrogenovibrio sp. | reverse complement strand
TGACTGCGCCAGCTGGGAAAAGAATGGGGCATGCCGGTGCGATTGTCAGTGGCGGCAAAGGCACAGCCGAAGCAAAGTTTGCTGCACTGGAAGCCGCTGGGGTTACAGTGGTTGCCTCACCTGCGGATATGGGATCGGCGATGTTTGAACGGTTAGATGCCCAATAATGGCAACTCTGAAGGTGAATCATTATGTCTGAGCAACTCAATATTATTATGGCGCAAATTAACCCTGTTGTTGGTGACATAGAGGGTAATGTTGCGTTAATTGTGGAAACTGCTCAGCAGGCAAAGCAACAATATCAAGCCGATATTATCGTCTTTCCTGAAATGACGTTAACAGGCTATCCACCAGA
>CBFHUY010000159.1:0-3616 GCA_965658885.1 Hydrogenovibrio sp. | reverse complement strand
TATTTCGCCATGCCTTATATGAACAAGTTGAAAAGGCGCTTTCTCAGCTTTGTGAACAAGTAAAGGATGTGGTGCTGGTTGTCGGTTACCCGATGATGGATGAACTAGGCGAACGCTTTAATATGGCAGCTTGGATCGAAGATGGCATTATTCAAGCCAGTTATATCAAACAGAATTTGCCCAATTATAGTGTATTTGATGAAAAACGCTATTTTGCTTCCGGCGCTTTGCCCTGTGTTGTTGAATACAAAGGCATTAAATTCGGACTCTTGATTTGTGAAGACATTTGGAAATTGGCACCGGCAGATCAAGCTGTCAAGGCGGGTGCAGAAGTTTTGTTAAGTTTGAATGCTTCTCCGTTTTCTCAAGAAAAGCATCAAGACCGTATCAAGGTGGTCAAACGCCGTGTAGAAGAAGTGAAATGCCCAGTCATTTATGTTAATCAAGTGGGGGGGCAAGACGAACTGCTTTTTGATGGAGGCTCTTTTGCCACCTGTGCGGAAGGTGAGGTGCAGGTTCAAGGGCCTGAATTTCAAACAGGCCTGGTTCCAGTCTCACTTTTGAAACAGGCGGGTGCAGTAGCCGTTCAGCCAGGTATTCAATATCCATTGTATGAAAATGAAGCACGGATTTACCAAGCGTTGGTGATGGGAGTCAGAGACTATGTTCACAAAAATGGTTTTAAAGGCGTTTTGTTAGGGTTATCCGGGGGGATTGATTCCGCCTTGACTTTGGCCGTGGCGGTGGACGCCTTGGGAGCGGAACAGGTCGAAGCGGTGATGATGCCATTTCGCTATACCGCCCCCATTAGTGAAGAGGACGCTGCCCAGCAAGCCCATACGATGGGGGTCTGTTATCGCTCTATACCGATTGAGCCAATTTATAAAGCTTCAGAAGTCGCATTGTCGGATGCTTTTGCCGGTTTGAATGAAGATGTGACTGAAGAAAATATGCAGGCTCGTATTCGTGGGTTACTGTTAATGTCTTTGTCTAATAAAACTGGAAAATTGGTGTTGGCAACCAGTAATAAGTCGGAAGTTGCAGTCGGTTACTCAACACTTTATGGGGATATGGTTGGCGGCTTTTCTCCGCTGAAAGATGTCCCCAAAACCTGGGTGTATCGGTTGGCAAGTTATCGAAACAGTTTAGGGGTGGTGATTCCTGAAAGAGTCATTGAACGAGCGCCCTCGGCAGAGTTGCGTCCGGATCAAACGGATCAAGATTCATTGCCAGACTATGCGATGTTGGACGCGATTATTCAGGCATTTGTTCATGAAGATAAGAGCCCAGCAGAAATTGTATCCGCCTTTGGCTTTGATTTGACAGAAGTGCAGCGGGTGACGACGATGATCACGCGTAATGAATATAAACGACGTCAAGCAGCTCCAGGCATTCGTATATCCCCCCGAGCTTTTGGTCGAGATCGACGTTACCCGATTACCAGTCGATATCGTGAGTTAGCAGAAGCCTAAAGTTTGGTGTGAAGTTGGTCAAGTAACCGTGTGTAATGTTGCTTTTTATTATGGGGTTGCGGTTTCTGCCCCAGAATTCAGCTGATAGACTTTATCCGCATTTTTCGCATTCTCAACCATCCCCAGTTTTTCATAGGATTGCTTTAATAAGGCCAGGGAGTCAATATTGACAGTCGCTTTGGGGAACCTCTCCAGAACGGCTTTCGCTCGGTTTGCAGCTGCTAAATACGCTTGGCGTTTGTAGTAAAATTGCGCCACCTTGAGCTCGTTGCGTGCTAAACGGTTATTTAATACCATTAAACGTTTGCGCGCTTCGGGCGCAAACCGGCTATTAGGAAACTCATTGACTAAGATTAGATAGGCATTGTAGGCTTCCTGAGTTGATTTCATATCACGACCTGCTGGGTCGGTTATCCATTTGTCTGTCCAGCTTTTATTAATTGAATCCACCGCTAATGCACGTAGGTAAAGCGCGTAGGGTATCTCTTTATGCTTTGGGTAGAGTCTTAGAAAGTCTTCTAATTCTCGGGTTGTGGACTCGGGTTCATCATAACGATAATAAACATAAGCCAAATCTAAATAAGCTTGTTCAGCATACTTGCCGTAAGGATAATAAGCTTTTAATTCTTCATAGAGACGAATCGCCAGTCCCCAGTTTTGGTTTTCTTTTGCAGAGGCTGCATGCTCATAATAGTCCTTAGCGTCCCACTCTCCTTTGGGTTTGTCAATCAGTGAACAGCCCTGCAAGCTAAACAATAATATCATTAGGAATGGGGTAATCAGTTTTTTCATAAATGAATGCATATCAACCAGTAAATTCAGAAGCTGATTGGTTAATCCTGACTGTCTAATCGACAGTTGCTTTGCGCTGATTAAATCCGACAGTTTCTGAGTGTTAAAAATAAAAAATGTATAATACCATAGGTCAAAATGAGAAATAGATAAATGGGTTTCAGAATCCTCTGACAATTGAAATTGTTGTGAGTTTTATCCCTTTGGAGTATGGATTGAGTCGTCTTGAGTTAGAAACACGTATTACCCCCGATAAAGCGGGAAAAAGATTGGATGCCGTTTTGGCAGATGCCTTCCGCGAGTATTCACGCACCCGTATACAAGATTGGATAAAAACAGGCAAGGTCACCTTAGATAGCGAGGTCCAAACCAAAGCGAACTTTAAAGTGTTCGGTGATGAAAAGGTGGTGTGTATTGCTGAGCTTGAAGACGAAGTTGACTTTATCGCACAAGACATTCCTTTGGACGTGATTTATGAGGATGATGATATTTTAGTCATCAATAAACCAGCAGGGTTGGTCGTGCACCCGGGTGCGGGAAACCCAGATGGAACCTTGTTGAATGCGTTGTTGTATCGTTATGATGCCATTCGAGAAGTACCCAGGGCAGGAATTGTCCACCGATTGGATAAAGAAACATCAGGGCTGATGGTGGTTGCGAAAACCGTGCCGGCACAGACACATTTGGTGGAGCAATTACAACGTCATGATGTGGAACGCGTTTATGATGCCATAGTGGTTGGTAAAATGATTTCCGGTGGCACGATTGCTAAAGCAATTGGCCGTCACCCAACAGATCGAAAACGAATGGCTGTGCTAAAGATTGGCGGTAAGCCAGCGACGTCTCATTATCGTGTATTGGAGCGGTTTCGGGAGCATACCCATGTGCGAGTGAAACTTGAAACCGGGCGCACCCACCAAATTCGGGTACACATGGCTTACTTAGGGTTTCCTTTAGTTGGGGATCCTGTTTATGGTGGACGCTTGCGCATTCCGCAAAAAATGATGCCAGAGTTTGTGGATTACCTCAGAGGATTTAAACGTCAAGCATTACACGCTGGCCAACTCTCTTTGACGCACCCAAAAACTGGAAAAATAATGAAATGGAAGGTGTCTATGCCAGACGATATGTTGGCATTAATTGATATCTTACGAGATGATATGGAAGATTTTAAAGCGTCTAGACTTTCTGACATGGGATATGACGACTATGATTACGATGAAGATCACGGTGTTGAAGTAGAATGGGTGACAGATGCCGATATTCCGTCAGAATGAATTTAGATTTATTCAGCCGGAATGGGCAGCTGCCCATTCCGTTAAAGCGTTCACCACAACTCGGATAGGCGGCGC
>CBFHUY010000158.1:3769-4037 GCA_965658885.1 Hydrogenovibrio sp. | reverse complement strand
CGAGCGTTATTAAAGAATACGGTCCTATCCAATTTGGTGATGATCTTAGTGCTGGTTTTGGGCATCTCAGCTTATCAAATGATGCCAAGGCAGCAAGACCCGAGCATTAACTTTAACTGGATTGTCGTGATTACTGCTTTACCCGGAGCGAGTGCCGAAGATGTGGAAACACGCGTCACTCAGCCACTAGAAGATGCGTTGCGAAAATTACGCGATGTGAATTTTATTTCCAGTACGTCTCGAGTCGGTTTGTCGAATATTTTGGTGC
>CBFHUY010000158.1:0-3759 GCA_965658885.1 Hydrogenovibrio sp. | reverse complement strand
GTTTTCGGGATATTGATTCACAGCTGTTTGATAAGCGGGTCAGTGATTTAAGGCGCGAAATTCAAAATAAAAAAGATGAATTACCGACGGATGCAGAAGATTCAACCATTATAGAAATTACCAGTGCCAATGCCTTTCCGACGGCAACGATCGTGGTACAAGGTCATTCAGATGACGAGGTGTTACGAAGCCATAGTTATGTCTTAAAGCGTGAATTAGAACGCTTAAAAGGGGTTGACCGAGTTGATGCGGTCGGTTTGGAAGATCCTGAACTGCAAGTGCAAGTGGATATGAATGCATTAGCAGCGCATCAAATTACCCCAGATCGGTTAGCCGACGCGGTTTCGGCTCAGTGGCAAAATGTGGCTGCCGGTAAGTTACAGGTCGGCGGTCAGCAGTGGTTGGTCAGGCATTTAGGGCAAAGTATTAACCCTGAAGTGTTGGCACAATTAAAAGTGCCTGTTGGCGGAGGGAATCAGGCACTGGGTGAAGTGCCGCTATCGCAATTAGCTCAGGTTCGTTTTAATAAAGCGGATGCGACCCAAGAAGTCAGTTATAACCGTCAGCCAGCGGTGATGTTTGCGGTGATGAAAAAGGATTCGGCGAATACCTTGGCTTTGGTTGAACGGTTGAAAACCTTTATTACGGATGCGAATGGCCGCTATCAATCCAATGGCATTCAAGTGGTGTTGGCGGATGACCAAACTTTACCAACCCGAAATGCCATTGGGTTGATGGAAAATAATGCCATTCAAGGGCTTATTTTGGTGTTATTGGTCAGTTGGCTCTTTTTAGGGTGGCGTATTGGCGTGTTAGTTTCGACAGCGATTCCAATTTCGTTGGCGGGCGTTTTCGTTGTGCTTTATAGCCTAGGTGAAACCTTGAACCTAACGGTTTTGTTGGGCGTGGTCATTGCGTTAGGGATGTTGGTTGATGTCGCGGTGGTGATGGTCGAAGCCATGGTGTTTCGGATGCATCAGGGCGCGACGTCATTAGATGCGGCGATTGAAGCGATGAAAGAAGTGGGCTGGCCGATTTTTGCCGCCGTTTTAACGACCTTAGCCGCCTTTTTACCTTTGATGTTGTTACCGGGCATCTTGGGCGACTTTATGCGGGTGGTGCCGATGGTGGTGACGATTGCATTGACCATCGCATTGATTCAGGCTTTTTGGATGTTGCCCTCACAAACCCATTTAATGCATATTAAAGCGACAGCACATGCGCGGTTAGAAGGTCGCCGAGAAAGATGGATTAAGCGAATTCAAAATTTATATGGGCGCGTTTTGGTGAAAAGCTTTCGCCATCCTATTTGGACAGTGGTTTTATTAGTGAGTAGCTTTATCTCGGTATTGGTTTTGATTCAGTCGGGTCGAATTACCACCAATTTCTTTGCTTCTGATACCTTAAGGGTGTTTTATGTCAATGTGGAAATGCCTGCTGGAACACCATTAGAAGAGACTTTGGTAACGACGCAAAAAGTGGAACAACAAGCATTAGCTTGGCTAAAACCGGAAGAAGTGCGTGCGACGGTCGCTTATTCTGGGCAGATGTTTACGGAAACGGAGCCGTTAATTGGCGAAGTCTATGGCCAAATTTTTGTCAGTTTAGATGACCCAGAAGCCTCTCAGCGAGATGTGAATACCATTATTGATGGACTGAGATCAGAATTGCTGTCGAAGGCACCTGATGAGGCCAAGATCAGTTTGTTAAAGTTGTCGGGAGGGCCGCCAAGCTCCAAGCCGATTAGTGTCAAGGTTCGAGGAGAAGACTATGCCCGGATTCGTGAGGCGATTGAGCGGTTACAGTCGATTCTAATGTCGATTGAAGGGGTTAAAGACATTACGTCCGATGCCTCACTGGGTTCTCAGCAATTGATTACCGAATTGAATTTGCCAGCCATTCATCGTGTTGGTTTAAGGCCGTCCACGGTCGTCAGAAGCTTGAGATTGTTAGCGGATGGCGAAATCGTGGCTCAGCTCAATAAGCAGGGTGAGCTGATAGTGTTACGTGTTAGAGCCGAATCACAGCAGACAGAAAATATCCAGGCCTGGTTGAATACACCGATTGCAACGCCTTCTGGTCAGCCCATTGCATTGGGTGAACTGGTGAAGGTTCGGACGCAACCGGGCTATGTGAGTTTGAAGCATTATAATTTCAGCCGCTCCATTACGCTTGAAGCGGATTTGGATAAAACGGTGATTGATACGGTGCAAGCAAATGATCGTTTAAAAGCGGAATGGGAACAGGTTGCAGCACAATATCCAACCATTTCTTTAGATTTTTCTGGTGAATTGGATGAAATACAAGAATCCCTGGGTGCAATGGGGATGTTGTTCGTGTTGGGAATTGGCTTGATGTATTTAATTTTAGCGACTCAGTTTAATAGCTATTTACAGCCGTTTATTATCTTATTTACCATTCCAATGGCGTTTACGGGGGTTGCCTATGGTTTATGGATATCGGGCAATCCGTTGAGCCTTTATACGCTTTATGGCGTGGTTGCGTTATCGGGGATTGCGGTGAATTCTGCGATTGTATTAATCGCTGCCGCGAATGATCGTTTGCGCCGAGGAATGGGATTATTACATGCGGTGGTCTATGCGGCGCGACGTCGATTGTTGCCGATTTTAATTACCGCTTTCACAACAATGGCCGGACTGATGGGGTTAGCATTGGGCATTGGTGGCGATTCGCTCATGTTTGGCCCTGTGGCAACCGCCATTGTTTGGGGGATCAGCGTGTCTACCGTGTTGACCCTGTTTACCATTCCGTTATTGTATCGGTTGATGGTTCGACGCAAATGAGGGGTCAAAATGGAAATGATTAAGCTTGAAGATATGAGCGCGTTTAGTCAGTTATCTTCTGATGAAGCTGAAGCCTGTCTCTATCAACTATTGGCTCAAAATCTAATTTTGATTGAACAGGATTTGGTGCCGGATTTGTCTCATATCAGCCATTTTGCGAGTTATGCGGGAGGCATGTCCTTAGCGGCGATTGAACATATTCGCGATAACCGTTTCCGGTTGAGTTATCAGGTGCCGTGGCAAATGAATTGGAGTTGTGCAGGCCAGACGGAGTCAGGTATTGCCAATGAGAAAATCCATTTCACGGTTTCCGAAACGGGGCAATTAAGCTTTTTATTTATAAGGTTCGCATGATGAATGAGCAAAGGTTAAAAGACTTTCAGCATAACCATCACTTTGTACGTCATTCTAAACAAAATGAGCGACAGGTCTGGATTGTATTGGCGTTGACGGTCGTGACGATGTTGGCCGAAATCATTGCGGGTACCGTTTATGGGTCAATGGCGTTACTGGCGGATGGTTGGCATATGAGCACGCATTTGGTTGCGTTTGGCGTGACTTTGTTTGCGTGGCGCTATGCTTATGCTCGTCAATCAGACCCGCGCTTCAGTTTTAGTACCGGAAAGGTCTCGGTATTGGCGGCTTATAGCAGTGCCATTTTTTTGGGGGTGGTTGCGGTTTTAATGATTGTTGAATCGGTTCTGCGTTTTATCCACCCAGAGTCGATTGCTTTTGATCAAGCGCTCATTGTTGCGGTCGTTGGCTTGATTGTGAATTTGGTTTCAGCGCTGTTACTGCATCATGATCACAGTGAAACCCATGACGCACACGGTCATGTGAGTAAAGACCATAACCACCAAGCGGCTTATCTACATGTGCTGGCCGATGCCTTAACCTCTCTGGCTGCGATTATTGCCTTGCTGGCAGGAAAGTGGTTTGGTTGGGGCTGGATGGA
>CBFHUY010000157.1:0-4040 GCA_965658885.1 Hydrogenovibrio sp. | reverse complement strand
CCTTCTGGCGTTTCGATCGGACAAACACGACCATAATGCGTTGGGTGAACATCACGCACTTCAAACCCAGCACGCTCACGTGTCAAACCGCCTGGTCCTAATGCCGATACACGACGTTTATGTGTAATTTCGGATAAAGGATTAACTTGATCCATAAACTGTGATAATTGACTCGAACTAAAGAACTCTTTGATCGCTGCAGAAACAGGCTTCGCATTAATCAAATCTTGTGGCAACAAGCCATCTGTTTCCGCTTGGTTTAAACGCTCTTTCACAGCTCTTTCAACTCGAACAAGACCGACACGGAAGGCATTTTCTGCCATTTCACCAACCGCTCTTATACGACGATTTCCAAGTGTATCAATATCATCGATCGTGCTATGACCATTACGAATATTCAACAATTCTCTAACAACATCAATAATATCTTCGTTTTCTAGAACCAAGCTGCCATCATTTTCTTCACGACCCAATCTTCTGTTTAGCTTCATTCGACCAACAGCAGATAAGTCATAGCGTGACTCATCGAAGAACAAGCTGTTAAATAGCGCCTCTGAAGACTCCTTCGTTGGTGGCTCACCTGGACGCATCATGCGATAGATTTCAATCTGAGCTTCTAATTGAGATGTCGCATGATCTAGGTTCAACGTATCCGAAATATAAGACCCATTTTCAAGATCATCAATAAATAACACTCTAAATGATAGACCTTTAATCACCTTGATATTTTCAACAAGCTCAGCGGTCATCACCTCATTAGAACGAGCAACTAACTCACCGGTAGATTCATTGGTAATACCTGACGACAGTACCTTACCAACTAAATATTCGTCTGGGATAACAATCTCTTTCGCTTTAAGCTCTTTCAACTGCTTCAAGTGTCGAGCGGTAATCTTCTTTCCAGCTTCGACAATCAGTTCTTCACCCACTTTAATATCGAATGCAGCAGATTGCCCTTTAATCTGCTCAGGGACCAACTTCATGACATAGTTTTTTGACTTAGCTTGGTAATTAATCTCAGTATGATCAAAAAACGCATCTAAAATCTCTTCAGTGCTATACCCCATAGCTCTTAGAATAATAGAGACAGGCAACTTACGACGACGGTCGATACGGACAAACACACAATCGTTATGATCAAACTCAAAATCTAACCAAGACCCACGATAAGGGATAATTCGTGCATTAAAAAGGACTTTACCAGATGAGTGCGACTTCCCTTTATCACTATCAAAAATAACACCAGGAGAACGGTGCAGCTGAGTCACAATGACTCGCTCTGTACCATTAATAACGAAAGTTCCATTTTCCGTCATCAATGGAAGCTCACCGAGATACACTTCTTGTTCTTTAACATCTTTAACTGGGCGCTTTCCGGCTGGCGCATCTTTATCATATAAGACTAAACGCATTTTTACCCGCAAAGGCGACGAGTAAGTCACGCCACGCTGCTTACATTCTTTAACATCAAATTCAGGCTGCCCTAATGAATAGCTAACATACTCAAGATCAGCAGTACCAGCGACACCATGAATCGGAAAGACCGATGTAAATGCTGCATGCAATCCAGCAACATCCCGTGATAGTGGTTTTTTATCTTTTTGCAAAAAATCTTTAAACGACTCTTTCTGTAAAGAAAGAAGATAAGGAACTTCAAGAATAGAAGAACGTGTCGCAAAGTCTTTACGAATACGTTTCTTTTCAGTTAAAGAATAGGCCATCAATTACCCCAACATTATTTTAATAACGGAAAGTTTCCTTTCCCAAAAAATGCATAAAACTGTAATAACAGTTACAAACGATTGATTACACTTTTACACACTACTATAAACAACAAAAGGCCGACGCAAAAAACGCCAGCCATTGTCATGCTTCAAGAGCTGAGTAAGTAATAATTACTTAACTTCAACCTCAATTCCAGCTTCCTTAAGTTCATTAGCAAGGGCTTCAGCTTCTTCTTTAGAAACACCTTCCTTAAGCGTAAATGGTGCACTTTCAACCGCACTTTTAGCTTCTTTTAAACCTAGGCCAGTCGCACCACGAACTGCTTTGATTGCTGCAACCTTGTTAGCGCCAGCGCCAGTCAAGATAACATCAAATTCAGTTTGCTCTTCAGCAGCAGCGCCTGCATCACCCGCTGGACCCGCAACTGCAACTGCAGCTGCAGAAACACCAAATTTTTCTTCCATTGCTTCGACAAGTTCAACAACTTCCATTACTGACATGTTCGCAACGGCTTCTAAAATATCTTCTTTTGTAATTGCCATTTTGTAATTCCTTAAAATTAAATTGTAACTATTCTGAATTTAAGCTGCTTCAGCTTCTTTTTGGTCCTTAACTGCAACCAAACCACGAGCCAACTTGGCAACAGGTTCTTTCATAACATAAAGCAACTTACTCACTGCTTCATCGTATGTCGGCAATGCTGCAATCGCACTTAACTGACTTGCATCCATCACACCTTCACCAATAGACAAGGACTTAACTACCAAAGCTTCGTTGTCTTTTGCAAAGTCTTTAAAGACTCTTGCTGCATTCCCTAGCTCTTCACCGGAGAACGCAAAAACAAGCGGACCAACAAAAGTGTCAGCCATATCTTCAAACTTAGTCCCGGCAACAGCGCGACGAACCAAAGTGTTTTTTACAACACGAACGGTCACATTTGCTGCGCGAGCTTTTGCACGAAGCTCAGTTAATTGTGCCACTGTCAACCCGCGATACTCAGCCGCAACCATTGAACCCGCATCTGAAACCAGTCCAGAAACTTCTTCAACAACGGCTTTCTTATCATTGATATTGAGTGCCATATAACCTCCAATACGGTTTGAAATAAATCAAACCAACCATCTACGTAGGCTTAAATCTATTAAGAATACCACATCAGTATTCGCCTACGGTCTGCGATGGGCGCGCTCACATAAGTACAACTTAATTCAAGGCAACCCGATTCGCACTTTACGGCTTAACCGTAAAATTCAATTTACAATGACGACTGATCTAAAACTAAACCTGGCCCCATCGTGCTTGAAATAGAAACTTTTTTCATATAAGTCCCTTTCGCAGCAGAAGGTTTTGCTTTATTTAAATCGTCAATCAAAGCATTTAAATTTTCTTTTAATTTTTCTGGTTCAAATGACACCTTGCCAATTGACGCATGAACGATACCGGCTTTATCTGCACGGAAACGAACCTGACCCGATTTTGCCTTTTGGATTGCACCAACTACATCAGGCGTCACAGTGCCAGTCTTAGGGTTTGGCATTAGGCCACGCGGACCTAACACTTGACCTAGCATACCAACCACGCGCATAGCGTCCGGAGAAGCGATAACCACATCAAAGTCCATCATGCCACCCTTAACTTCAGCAGCAAGCTCATCCATACCTACAAAATCCGCACCAGCCGCTTTAGCCGCTTCTGCATTAGCATCACCAGTAAACACCGCAATACGGACGTCCTTACCAGTACCGTTTGGCATCACACTCGCACCACGAACCACTTGATCCGACTTACGAGGATCAATACCAAGCTTAATGGCCACATCAACAGACTCTGAAAATTTTGCTGTCGCTAGTTCAGACACCAATTTAAACCCTTCAATCGCATCATAAGCTTTCAGGGAATCAATTTTCTCGGCAATCATTTTTTGCTTTTTCGTTAATTTCGCCATTTTTATCACCCTTCTACCGTTAGACCCATGCTGCGTGCAGACCCAGCAATAATATTAACTGCCGCATCTAAATCATTCGCGTTTAAATCCGCCATTTTCACGTTCGCAATTTCTTCTAACTGAGCGCGTGTAACGGTTCCAACCTTATTCAAATTAGGAACACCAGAACCTTTTTGGATGCCGGCAGCCTTTTTCAACAAGATTGATGCTGGCGGAGTCTTAGTAATAAAGGTGAAACTACGGTCATTAAAAACCGTAATCACGACTGGAATTGGCAGACCCTTTTCCATAGACTGAGTTTGCGCATTAAATGCTTTACAAAACTCCATGATATTAACACCATGCTGACCCAATGCTGGACCAACCGGTG
>CBFHUY010000156.1:258-4058 GCA_965658885.1 Hydrogenovibrio sp. | reverse complement strand
CCTATAAAAAATGTATAGTAAGTAGTTATTTTTTATTACAAATTATAATAACAATACTGCACGAGTAACTGACTATGTCCTCCGATTGTTTTTTAATTATTGAAGACCAAAAATCTATTGCCAGCTTGCTGAAGAGCGAACTGGAAAAATTAACATCTTGCCCTATTTATTTGGCTGACACTATGGCCAAAGCCAAGCACATCATTGATTCCGGAAAACAAATCACGGTCTGTCTTAGCGACCTACACTTAGCAGACTCTGCCAATGGCGAAATCATTCGTTATCTCAAAGGCCAACACATCACCACTGTGGTGTTAACCGGTTCCTTTAAAGAGGAAACCCGCAAAGAAATGTTCCGCCTAAAAGTCGCGGATTACGTCATAAAAGACACACTGGCTTCCATTCGCTATGCCGTTGATATTACCCACCAACTCTATAAGAATGCGCAACGTGATGTTTGGGTACTCAGCTCAACGGGACATAACAGTTCAATGATTCTAGGCATGTTGCGCAACCACCGATTTAATGTCAGTTTTTATGAGCATTCATCTGAACTGCTCGCAGAACTTGAAAACACCACGCCCAGCTTAATTGTATTAGACAGCGTGCAAACTCAAACCACCAACAATTCTTTTGAGTTGACTAAAAGCGTTCGTGACCGATTCAGTCAAAACCACTTGCCGATTATTGTGTGTGAAGACACCAATAATATTACCGAAGCCATTAAACTGATGAAATATGGGGTCAATGACTTTTACAATATTAACTTCACCCCCGAAGAGTTTTATGCACGTGTTAAACAAAATATCGAACAAGTCGAAAGCTATCAAGCCATTGAACGGCTCTCTCAAACCGATGCCTTGACTGGACTTTATAATCGTGGCTATTTTTTCGACGCGGGTAACGGTTTACTGGAAAAAATTCAAAAAGAAGAAGGCTACTTCTTCACCCTGATGGCCGACATTGACCATTTCAAAGCGGTCAACGACACCCATGGTCACCAAAAAGGCGATGAGGCGATCGTGTTTACGGCTCATAGTTTACAAACCATTTTTGCCGATTATTTGGTGGCACGATTTGGCGGGGAAGAATTCTGTGTATTTGGTGCGATAGAAGACACCAGTGAAGTGGAAACGCTTTGTGAAAAACTGCGGCACACAATTGAAACCGAGTCCGAAACACAAACCGGGGTTAAATTCACCATCAGTCAAGGCATGACCTTCTCTGGAAATGATCTAGATGATGCGGTATCCAAAGCGGATAAAGCCCTCTATCAATCCAAAGAAACTGGGCGTAACAAGGTCACCACCCAGTTCTAAATTGCCAAGTCAATTCCGGCCATTTGATTAAAACACATTTGCTATCAATGAGGCTTTTGTATAAAGTGTACTTTATAGCAAAGGCTTATTGGACTTAAATCATGATTAATAGCATCCTGCGGCAAACCTCAAACTTCATCTTGGCTCGCTCTGTGCCAAGCTATCGACGCTTTTTGCTCGACAGAGTGGATTTTTCTGAACGTCTAATCGGCATTCGCGGTGCAAGAGGCAGTGGAAAAACGACGATAATGTTGCAATACGCCCATTCCTCTCAGCTCTCGCCGACCAAAATACTCTATTTATCGTGTGACCATCCTGCGATGGCAGGAGAAGATTTATTTACATTGGCACAAACCTTTTACCAAGAAGGTGGCAAGTTACTCCTCCTAGATGAGATTCATAAATCCAACGATTTTGGCAGTGCGCTAAAAGCGATTTACGATACCTTTGATTTGCAAGTGATCTTTTCAGGCTCTTCTGCGCTTCAACTGACTAAAATGAGTGCCGACCTTTCTCGACGTGCGGTGATGTTTCATTTACCCATTTTATCTTTGCGAGAATATATCGAAATTGAAACCGGCCTAAATTTACCTGTAATCAACTTACAATCCCTACTGCAATCGCACCAAGAAGTTGCTTTTGAAATCAGTCAAAAAATTCGACCCATTGAATATTTTCGTCGCTACTGTGAAACGGGAGCTTATCCCTTTTATCAAGAATCCTTAGAAAATTACCCGCTCAAATTACTAGAGGTCATTAATCACACCATTGATGTTGATTTGACCTCACTATTTCATATTGATTCCAACAAACTCGATAAACTGAAAAAAATTTTATACATGCTCTGCTCGACACCGCCCGTTGAACTCAACAAGGCGAAAATCAGCAGTGCGGTGAGCACCTCTTGGCCAACCTTAGCCAAATATATTGAACTAATGCAATCTGCTGATTTGCTTTACAGTTTAAGAGGAGGCTCAGGAATGCGCGCGGTTAATAAACCCGATAAATTACTGCTCAATAACCCCAACCTATTTCAAGTGTTGTGTGCCAACCCTAATATTGGCAGTCTGCGAGAAAGCTTTTTTGTCTCTCAACTCAGTTATCAACATCAGGTACACTATCATGATCAAGGTGATTTTTTGGTGAATGACCAATTCATTTTTGAAATTGGGGGCGCGCAGAAAAAAACATCACAAATCCAGCATCAAGACCAGGCTTTTTTAGCCTTAGACGACGTGGAAGTCGGACATGGCAACCGCATTCCACTGTGGCTTTTTGGGTTACTCTATTAACTCAAGTTTAAAAGAGCCAACCAAGCGATCTATCAAAAACCTAGATGCTAGGAGAAGCCGATTGATTAGCCTATTGAAACCGTAAATGATTACTTGAGTTGATCCATCATCGCTTTAAAGCTTGACTCAACGTCCAATGCAATCGCTTCTAACTCCGAATCTGGGTTAAGTGCTTTTAACATAGCAGCCGGTGCCATCATACTGATTTTGGTTTGACCATCATCTTCATACACCGCAATGCGACACGGTAAGGCAATTGCCAAATCCATGTCTTTTTCCAAAACCGCTTTCGCTTTTTTAGGGTTGCAAATCTCAAACACCTTTACGGCCTTATCAAACTCAACGCCTTTTTTCTGCATGGTTGCTTGCAAATCATGCACGGCCACAATACCAAACTGGTGTTCGGGAACCACTGTTTCCATTTCACGACAAACTGTATCCACATCTTTATCCGTAGTCACAACGTACTTCATACAAACTCCTTAATGACGATTAATCGTTTTCTGAAAAAAGTCGAAATTAACTTTTATTCAAGTTACACGTCATCATAGTGGCAGTGACCACTGTGTCAAGTTTAACGAAAAGATTGAGTTCTAAAATCCCATAGAACAGGATACAAATCCTCTAGCAGCGCCCGCTTTTGTTGCGAAGGTTTTTTCTCCCGCCACCGCCATACTCACACTACAAGATCCCTGAGCCGACAGACTGAGATTAAACGCCATGCCTATATCGGTCATTGTTGTTTTCGACTCCCCCTTGCGCCAAGCGGCACCGGTTTCGATAAAGTTTGAAAATCGAGCTTGTTTCAACCAACTGTACCAACTTTTTGGATCGGCTGACCAGACAGGATAATTTAAGGTTTGAGTAAGATACCAGCCTTCATCACCACTGGCTTCTCCAGAAGAATAGGCCTTCAATACAGAAGCACCGCCAATGGCAAAATTATCTGCCCCAGCAGTCACATTGGGTGCTACTTGCCAAGAAAATTGGGTCGTGGTGTCATACCCGTCCCAACCAAACTGATCTAACGCATATTGACGTGCATAGTTTAAAACTAAAAAGTGATATTCTGCGCTGGCGGTATTATTGTGAAATGCTTGGAAATTTTCACGATTATTTTTGCTCCCCAGTCCAGATAAACTGACCATTAAATTAGCATCGATTTTATTACTGGCATGTTGCCCCTGCC
>CBFHUY010000156.1:0-248 GCA_965658885.1 Hydrogenovibrio sp. | reverse complement strand
GAATAGCTTTCTGAAATGCCCACTTCCACCGAGTCAAATGCAGCGCTGGCAATTTCATTGCCACCAAAGAAAGAGCCTCTTTGAAACCCTCTCATGGATAAAATAGCTTTACTCGTCAGCGGATTATTATTCACCAGATAGGGTACTTCATAGTTGGCAATAATTTGACTGGTTTTACTGCTATTGGCGACGGCATTGGTATTTTGGGTATAAGTATCCGTGACACTGGTATTGAGCAAAAAGCTGTG
>CBFHUY010000155.1:0-4115 GCA_965658885.1 Hydrogenovibrio sp. | reverse complement strand
GGGTGGAAGGGCATAAACATGATGAACATGAACATGAATCGGAAAATTTAGATCCTCATATTTGGTTGTCGATGACCAATGCCCGTTTAATGTTACCCGCAATAGCAACGCAATTCACCGAACTGCAACCGAATAGAGCCGCAGAAATTTCGGCTATTAGCCAACAGTTACAAGCAGATTATCACCAGTTGGATCGGCAAATCGCTGATTGGCTTGAGCCGGTTAAAGCGTCACCTTATTTAGTGCTACATGATGGCTATCAATATTTTGAACACGCTTATGGGCTTCAGCATCTAGGGGTGGTTCAGCTATCGGAAGAATTAAAACCCAGTATTAAACAGGTGCTTGCGTTAAGAAAAGTGATTAAGGATTCAGGTGTACGCTGTGTGTTTAAAGAACCGCAATTTTCCGACAAACAATTACATTACATTATTCAGGGCTTGCCTGTGACAGTGGGTGAACTGGATCCATTGGGACAAGGTGTGGTGGATTATCGTCAATTGATGCAACAGTTGGCCATGTCAATGGTGCGCTGTTTGCAACCGTCATCACCCTAAGGATTATTTGTGTCAGAGTCAATTGTGTTAGTTGGGTTACCCGGCGCGGGTAAAAAAAGATTTCAACGAGTTTTTTGTCAAACCTTTCCGCAAGTGGCGGTTGAAAGCGTTGGTATCGAGCAAGGGACGGATTCAACTCGCCATTTACCCAGTGAAGCTCAGATATGGTGTGTGATCGATATTCGGTCTCGATTGCTATCAGCAACCGCCGAATCCCATTTAAAGACCTTGTTGGCCGAATCCACTGCCATCGTATTGAGTTTTGTTTCGGAAGCCGAGTTGTCGATGCAAGTGTATTGGCAAGATTGGCTTAAAAAGAATGATCCAAAGCAGTTGCCTCGAAAGCGCTGGCAAGGATTGGAACTTGTCGATAAGGCTGGCTGGCAGTCCCTTTCCCAGCCAGTGCGTTTAGCATCGCTCAAAGCCATTAGCCAGCATTGGAAACCATTACAAAGCCATTCAATGGCGTTTGGTGCTTTATCGACGTCAAAGCGGTTTCATCTGGAACACTTAATGATGGTGTTGGATGCGGCAAAAAATAATTTGGCAATGGATTTATGGCGGGTCAAAGGCTGTTTGCTAACCTATGATTATGATCACCCGGTCGTGATTGAAATGACGCCAAGCCGTTGCGATGTATTTGCGGCAGATTCAGAAAGCGATCAAGCCTTTTTGCACCTATTGGGCGCTGATTTTGACCAGGCCTGGCTGGAACAAGCCATTTTAGCCAGTCAACTTTAAAAGTGGCTTTTTACGGGTGACGCCACCGAGCTGTGCTAGACAAAAAAGTAATAACCGACTAGAATAGTCAGAAATTAAATTAACGATTATATAGATGAATAAAGCCTATGTCTGAAACCACACAATATCAAGAGATTAACGACCTTTTGAGTAAAAATAGCAGCTATAAAGAAGGCTTTTTTACGCAAACCGTTGTGGATACCTTTGCCAAAGGCTTGAACGAAGACGTTGTTCGAGCCATTTCGGCCAAAAAGAATGAGCCGCAATGGATGCTCGATTTTCGCTTGAAAGCATTTGCACATTGGAAAACGCTTGAAGAACCCCATTGGGCAAAAGCCAGCTATGAGCCAATTGACTATCAGGATTACAGCTACTATTCCGCGCCGGAATGTAACAGCTGCAGTAGTGACTGTCCGACAGGCAATAAGGGAATGTCAATGGAAATGGATCCCGAAGTGGCAAAAGCTTTTGCCAGTTTGGGTGTGCCAGTGAATGGGGAAGGGACTGCTCAGAAAGCCAATATTGCCGTGGATGCGATTTTTGATTCCGTTTCGGTTTCCACCACCAAACGGGAAGAACTGGAAAAGTTGGGGATTATTTTTTGTTCCTTTTCTGAAGCGGTTCATGATCACCCTGAGTTAGTTCAGCAATATTTAGGCACGGTTGTGCCCTATCATGATAACTATTTTGCTGCACTTAATTCAGCAGTGGCATCGGATGGCACTTTTGTTTATATTCCAGAGGGCGTTCGATCACCGATTGATTTATCCACTTATTTCCGTATCAACGAAGCCAAAACTGGGCAGTTTGAAAGGACGATATTAATTGCAGATAAAAACAGTTATGTGAGTTATTTGGAAGGCTGTTCTGCCCCGGTTCGAGATAGCTATCAACTCCATGCGGCGGTGGTGGAAGTGATTGTGCATGAAAATGCAGAAGTGAAATATTCAACGGTGCAGAATTGGTATCCAGGTGATGACAATTGTGAAGGCGGAATTCTAAACTTTGTCACCAAGCGAGGTATTTGTGAAGGCGCACATGCCAAATTGTCTTGGACCCAGGCGGAAACTGGCTCGGCCATAACCTGGAAATATCCCAGCTGTATTTTGAAAGGGGATCATTCGATTGGTGAGTTTTATTCAGTCGCTTTGACCAATCGTCGTCAACAAGCTGATACCGGTACCAAGATGATTCATATCGGTAAGAATACGCGGAGCACGATTATTTCCAAAGGTTTATCCGCCGGTAAATCTGACAATACCTATCGTGGTTTGGTACGGATTTTACCCTCAGCTGAAGGCGCTCGGAATTTCACCCAATGTGATTCGATGTTAATTGGAGATCAGTGTGGTGCCCATACGTTTCCGTATATTGAAGTGGAAAATGCGTCTGCCAAAATGGAGCATGAAGCCACGACCTCTCGGATCGGTGAGGATCAGCTTTTTTATTGCCAGCAAAGAGGCATTAGCGAGCAGGATGCGATTTCCATGATTGTCAATGGTTTCTGTAAAGACGTCTTTAGTGAATTGCCATTAGAATTTGCACAAGAAGCCGAAGAACTTTTAGCCATTAGTTTAGAAGGGTCGGTCGGTTAAGCCCTATGCGCTGACCACCTGACCCAAAATGAAATGAGAAACACTATGTTATTATCAGTCGAAAACCTCCACGCTCAAGTGGCAGATGAACCGGAAAAGGCCATTTTAAAAGGCCTGAATTTAAATGTGAAACCTGGTGAAGTACATGCCATTATGGGGCCAAACGGTGCCGGTAAAAGTACCCTTTCCAGTGTGCTTGCCGGTCGAGAAGATTATGAAGTCACTGCAGGATCTGTGTCGTTATCAGGAGAAGATTTATTGGCGCTATCTGCTGAAGAACGCGCTCGTAAAGGGGTGTTTTTGGCTTTTCAATATCCAGTGGAAATTCCGGGGGTTAGCAATAAATTATTTATGCAAACCGCCGTCAATGCCATTCGTGATGAACAGGGCTTACCTGCGCTCGATATGTTTGACTTCGATGCCTATGCGCAATCGAAGATAGATTTGTTGAAAATGCCTAAGAATTTATTGGATCGGTCGGTTAATGTCGGCTTCTCTGGCGGTGAAAAAAAACGTAACGACATTTTTCAAATGGCTTTGCTTGAGCCAAAGTTGTGTATTCTCGATGAGACGGATTCGGGATTGGACATTGATGCAATGAAAGTCGTTGCTAACGGGGTGAATTCCTTACGGTCATCCGAACGCAGTTTTATTGTGGTTACGCATTATCAACGGTTGCTGGATTATATTAAACCGGATTTTGTGCATGTGTTGTTTGATGGTCAGATTATTCAGTCTGGTGGTTTTGAATTGGTTCATGAGCTGGAGAAGAAGGGCTATGATGACTTGATAAAAGCCCACCAACAGCAGCAACAAACCCAGAAATGAGTGGCAATATGAGTTCGACGATCTCCCCTAAAATGAGTCCCGCTGCCCGTCAATTTATCGACAAGGTGGTTGGGTTGTCTGAAACCTTAAATGCACAGACGGATGCGGATGCTTTAATTGCAAAGCGTGAAGCCGCAAAGCAGCAATTGCTGTCATTGGGTTTACCCACCCGCAAAGATGAAGATTGGCAATACACCTCAATTCAACCCCTCTTGCAGCAAGACTTTCGTTTGACTAAAGACGCATCAACAGCTGAACTGGATTTGGCGCAACTTGCGCCTTTCTTACCAGAATTTGAAACCATTCGATTGGTGTTTGTGGATGGCGAATTTTCAGAAGCTTTGTCCGCAGGTTTTGATTATATTCCGGAAGGTCTGTCCATTGAAATGGCCGA
>CBFHUY010000154.1:0-4116 GCA_965658885.1 Hydrogenovibrio sp. | reverse complement strand
GTCGAATCTTTGGAATATACCCAAGCGCATATCCTGTCGGCCTTGATGTTGATGTTTTCATTTTTCGTGCTGTTACTGGTTTACAGTCTTAACCGCCGTTTTGGCGTAAAGGTGGGCTAGCCAATGACGACATTAAATTTGAAAGGCAATCTGCAACTCAAGCGCGGGCAATTCGAACTCAATACCGGCGAGTTTGATATTCCCTTAGCGGGCATTACCGTCTTGTTCGGACGTTCAGGCAGTGGCAAAAGCAGTTTGCTACGTGCTTTGTCTGGTTTGGACAGTCATACTCGTGGCCAATTGCAGATGAATCAACAAATATGGCAAAAGGGGACGAAGGCACGCGCGACCTCAAAGCGCGATATTGGTTTTGTATTTCAGGATGCGGCGCTTTTTCCACACATGACGGTTCGACAAAATTTAATGTATGGTGTTAAGCGGCTCCCGAGCAAAGCATCCAAAAGCCATTTTACCGAGACGGTTGACCAGGTGGGGGTTGCTAATTTATTGGATCGGAGTGTCGAGACTCTATCTGGGGGCGAAAAGCAGCGAGTCGCGATTGCACGTGCACTGCTGATGCAGCCGAAGCTGTTAATGATGGATGAGCCTTTGTCGGCGTTAGATTGGCGTGCTAAAGCGGAAATTTTAACGCTTATCGAATCGGTGGTGAAGGTGACCCAAATTCCGGTTTTGTATATTACCCATGCCCCTGCTGAGGTGGAGCGGTTGGCAGACCGTATTGTGTTTATGGAACAAGGACGCATTGATCGGATTGAAACTTTGAAGCAGGCTTTATCCAACCCAGATTCTCCATTGTTTGACGACCAGGGGGTGGTTTCAGTTTTGGAAGGCCAGTTGGGGGCGTTGGAGAATGGACTACAGGGTTTACAACTGGAGACTCAGTCTTTATGGATATCGCCTTTGCAAACGGAGCCTAAACAAACCGTGCGGATTCGTGTATTAGCGCGAGATGTTAGCTTGGCATTATCGGATCCGACTGATTTAAGTATCGTGAATCACCTTCAAGTGACGATTGCTGAGCTGATTCCACAGCCGGATTATCGTGTGTTGGTGCGGTTAAACTTGCCTTGTGGTCAATTTTTATTTTCTGAAGTCACTGAACATTCAGCCAAACGGCTGCAATTATGCCCAGGCCTGGGGGTTTTTGCACTGATTAAATCGGTGGTTTTAGCGGAATAAGCTTATAGCCAAGACCAATTAAAGAGTTCTTTTAACGCCGATAGGATAAACGTTGGCAAGGCAGAAATAAAACACACCATCATCAGATGTTCAAATGATAAGGGCGTTGTGCCTAAGATGAGATTGCCGAAAGGGGTATAGATCATCAATAATGACAACAGCGCAGAGCCTAAAACTGCGGCCACCAGTAATTGGTTTGAAAAAGGGTTTCGATGGTAGAGGCTACTAAAGGTTCTGGCATCAAAAACATGAAACAGTTGGCCAAAAATTAAGGTGGCAAAAGCAATGGTTTGTGCGTAGTCAATGGTCGTTCCCAAATTAATAGCGACTTGAAATAGGCTGTAGCTGACGCCGCCCATCACCAACCCTCTAATTAAAATGCGGGTGCCGAGATGGTGGGCGAAAAAACTTTCTTGGCTAGGTCTGGGTTGGCGTGCCATCACATCACTCTCCGCCGAATCAACGCCTAAAGCCAGAGAGGGAATACCATCGCTGACCAGATTCACCCATAAAATCATCATGGGCGCCAAAGTGAGTAGTGGCTCGCCGGATATCAATAGAAAAGCAAACAAAATGGCGGACACTTCACTGACATTTGCGGTTAAGCCTTGGCGGATGAATTTACGAATATTGTCATAGATGCGTCGTCCTTCGCGCACCGCATGCACGATGGTGGCAAAATTATCATCCAGTAAAATCAAGTCGGCAGATTCTTTGGCGACGCCCGTTCCGGTGATGCCCATCACGATCCCTATGTCGGCTTTACGGACGGCGGGTGCGTCATTCACCCCATCGCCTGTCATGGCCACCACCTCGCCATTCTGTTGCAAAGCTTGTACGATTCTCAGTTTATGTTCGGGCGTGACTCGGGGGAAAACGCCAACATGGGGAACCCGTTTTTCCAGTTCACTATCTGATAACCGATTCAGTTCATCACCACTGATGACCAAGGCTGCGTCCGAATCAATAATGCCCATTTTTTGAGCAATCGCCTTGGCTGTCACCGCATGGTCGCCGGTAATCATTACCACCCGAATGCCGGCTGAATGGCAATCATTAACCGCTTGTATGGCCTCTGAGCGCGGCGGGTCGATAATGCCATGCACCCCTAAGAAAGTCAGTTGGTTTTCCAATTCGGCTAAGGGTAGATTTATTTGGTCAGCTGACAGTTCTCGATAGCCCACGGCCAAAGTTCGTAAGGCTTGACTGCCAAACTGGTGAATGACCTCTTCAATCAAGTGACTATTACTGAGTTGATCCAGGTGTTTATTTTGGAAGGTGATGACCTCTGAATGGCTTAGCAGTATATCGGGGGCGCCTTTCACAATAAGGAGATAGCGGCCATTGGGTTGTTGCACAATCACACTCATCATTTTGCGCTTGGCATCAAATGGATGTGTTTGAACAGGTTGGTATTGTTGACTTAAGGTCTCTTTGTTCAGTCCCGCTTTTGCCGCCGCAACCACAATCGCCCCTTCAGTAGGCAGCCCTTGTATTTCATAGCGGTCTGCATTTTCGACTAACAGAGCCTCACTACACAGAGCAGAATAGCTTAATAAGTCGATTAAATGGAAATGCTGGCTGGATTCGATTTGGGAGCCTTTATCGTCTAAGAAATCCCCTTGTGGCTGATAGCCGCTGCCGGTAACTTGGTAGTGCTCTCCAGCAACCCAGCATTGTACGACCTGCATTTTATTTTGCGTCAGTGTGCCGGTTTTATCAGAACAAATAACGGAGGTTGACCCCAGGGTTTCGACGGATGCTAACTGCTTGGCGAGCGCATTGTTGCGCATCATCTGTCCAGCACCTAAGGTTAAAACAATGGTGACTAAGGTTGGCAGACCTTCTGGAATGGCAGCGACTGCCAGTGAAATACTGGTATTGACTAAGGCGGGTAGGGTGAGTCCTTTTAATAGACCGATGCCGACAATAATGGCGACAATAATGAGCGCCGCCCATATCAAAGTATGGGATAAAGTCCGAATTCGAAGTTGTAACGGGGTTAAACGGTTTTCGGTGGACTGCATCAACTCGGCAATTTTACCGACTTCGGTATCCATCCCCGTCGCAACGACAACCGCTTCCCCATGACCATGATGAACAGACGTGCTCATGAATCCCATATTGAATTGATCGCCCAATGAAGCTTCAGGGTCTCCAATGGGTTGGGTGTTTTTGTTAATCAGGTCGGATTCGCCTGTCAGCGCCGACTCATCGACCTGTAGGTGAGCGGTTTCTATAAAACGGCAGTCTGCGGGAATAATATCGCCAGTTGATAATTTAATAATGTCGCCAGGAACCAATTGGCTGGCTGGGATTTTTTGCCATTGGCCTGCTTGTTTGACAAAACAATAGGGCGCGGCCATATCCCGTAAGGCATCAATTGATTTTTGTGCTTTATACTCTTGAACAAAGCTAATCAAGGCATTGATTAAAATAATCACACTGATGGCAATGGCATCAACGAAATGACTGGTATAAAAAGATAATAGTGCGCCGATGGCTAGAATGACCAATAGAGGGTTGGAAAGTTGACGCACAAACAGTTTTATGGGGGAAAGTTTGGTCGTGGCAATCAGCGCATTTTGACCGAATTCTGCTTGTTTGGATTGTCGATCAGCAGGGCGTAATCCTGTTTTTGCGTCTGTGCCGAGCAAATCCAGGGTGGTTTGGACTGTTTGTTGAAACCATTTTTGCGCTGCCATCATCAAATAATCCTATTAGGTTGTAGAGTGGCACCTTCACTGAATTAACGCTGCGGGGTATTCAGTGCAAAAGGAACGGCTAACACCTGGCCATTTGGCTGGGTCATTAACACTGAAATTTGCCATTTCATGTCGTCTAGTGTACAGAATGCCAGCATAGATTGTCCACGATAATGACCTGGTTGATTGGGGACTGCCGATAATTGCACGC
>CBFHUY010000153.1:0-4137 GCA_965658885.1 Hydrogenovibrio sp. | reverse complement strand
CCGAACAATTGCCCCAAACCCCAGAGGTCGCTACTGCCCGAGCTTATCTACAGCGACAACAGGACACACTGAAGGGTGCGCCGAAGGTAGAAGTTGATATCGACGAAATCAAGGCGTCAATGATTCAGGAGATCAAAGCCGAGCTACTTGCCTCCGCAGGAAATAAATTAAGCCGAGGTGAGCTGAAAAAGCTGGCAGCAGAAAAAACTGATCTGGAGCACAAGCTATCCAAGCTCATCGAGCCAACGCCGGCCGACATCAATGCCAGGGCTGATTTTCTAAAGGGTCAAAACAAAAAAGCCAAAGCCAGGCAGACCAAAAAGGATGCCCAGAGCCAGCTGCTGGATGATTATCAGCAGTCACGCACCGACCTGAATGAGCGCATTGCCTACATAGAAGATATTTTATCCAAAAATAAAAAATATTCTGATAGTGAGGCAAGCCTAAGCCGGATCGAGCAGGGTAATATACCTGAAGTTTATCGGCGTAGAATTGACGCTGTGATCCATGAAAAGAAAGTTCAATCTGATGTTGAATACCTGCAAGAAATGGCTGACCGTGGCGACCAATACGCCACCCCTTCACGCACAGCCGAAATTTACCAAAAAACAACGGCCCAAGATATTGCGCCAAAACCGCCAGCCACCGCCTCCCGGCGCGAGCGGGATATTCTGAAGACTCAGGGGCTCGATGCTGCCTTTGATGAAGAAATGGCGAAATACAAAACACTGGATAACCCTTTGCTGATTGTGGATGGAGAGGCGGTAAACGCCGAAGACCTGATCAAGCAATTCGACGATGAAATTCAAGGTTTAGATGACGTACTGAGGTGTGCTTACGGTGGCTAGTTTCGATTTCTGCATAGACCAAACCTTCAAAGCTGGACGCATTACCAAAGACGTGGCTGAGCGATTAAAACAAGCCGATGACGTTGACGGTGAGCTCACCAATATTGTCGCCAACCTGAGCCGCCAGAAGCGCGAGATAGTGATCCAAACAGTCAAACTGTCTAAAGCCTGGGAGAATGCATCAGGGCATAAAAGAGGATCGCTTGCAGGTATTAATTCAATGCTGTCTGTAGATGTTTCTGGAAAGGCTGGTTATCAAAATATCGATCTTTTATCAAAGTCATATCAAGCTGAATATCAGGCGCAAGTTGCAGACATGCTCCAACATTTCCGCACCCGTGCGCTGGGTTTTTACCAAAACGAAGCCGAATTGCAAAAACTGATTAAGGCTATTTACGGCGAGGATGTGGGTGATCCGCAGCTAATGAAGTTCGCCAACGACTGGCATACGCTCAATGAGAAAATGCGCAGCGATTTTAATGCGATGGGCGGGTCGATTAGCAAGAATGACAGGTATCTTTTGCCACAACATCACGACGCACGATCTATTATCAAACTTGGTAAAGAAAGGGGGAGAAAACTTGACATAGATTTAGCTTTAAGAAAATGGAAAGAAAGAATAATTCCTTTTTTGGATAGAAGCCAGATGACTGATGACGCTGGAAAACCATTATCAGATACTGAATTTAATGAAGCGCTAGATTACACATTTGATTCAATAATAACCAATGGCGCAAATAAAACAGAAATTCTCAGCCCCACAAAGGTGGGGAAAAAGTTATCGAGAAAGCATTCAGAGCGAAGGTTTTTGTATTTCAAAAATGCCGACAGTTGGATGGAATATCAAAAAGATTTTGGTAGGGGGGATATTTTTAGCACGATAACCGATCACATCCACACCATGAGTCATGATATAGCATTAATGGAAGTGCTTGGCCCTTCACCAGAAAATACCTATAAGGCACTTATCTCGATGGCAGAAAAAACAGAAAAAGGATTAAAGCCTTTAGATAGAGCCTACTCTAATGCTCTCTATAACGTGGTTAGCGGTAAAGTGAATGGCGGCGACATGCTAACTTTGGCCGATTTTTCCGGGGCCATGACCAACATATTAGTTGCTTCAACATTAGGCAAAGCCTTTCTTTCTGCTTTATCTGATACTGGATTCCAGGCTATAGAGTCTTCATACAGAGGGTTACCAATCTTCCGTTCTATAGGGAATCAATTAAAACTGATGACAAATGAGGATATGCAAGTATTTGCGGTTAAAACAGGTTTGATGGCTGACGGTATGATAGGCCGGTTTCATGCAGCAAATCGGCATGCCGATGTTTATGGAGTTGGCGCAACAGCAAAGGTATCAGAAGGTGTTATGAGGTTATCTTTGTTGGAGCCGTGGACAAACGCTGGCAGATGGGGATTCGGGATGTCATACCAACAAGAGCTTGCGGAAAATTTCGGAAAACGTTTTTCAAGCCTTGATCAAAAAATGATAAAGGCATTCAATGAATACGGCATCAACGAAAATGATTGGGATGCCTTCAGAAAAACTGAAGCAATGAACTATAAAGGAGTTGCATTTGCAGACCTTACAAAAGGTCGTAAGTTTTCAATGCTGGTGCATGGCGAGACAGATTTTGCAATACCTTCACCTGACGCAAGAGTAAGGGCAATAACAACAGGCGGGATTGAAAGAGCCTCAATAGGTGGGCAGCTTTGGCGTTCAGGAATGATGTTAAAAACATTCCCCATTGGGGTAATGATGACGCATATGGCCCGCGCAGGTTACCAGGCAACGACAGCCGACAAAGTGAAATATTTAGCCGCTATAGCGGCAGCAACAACTACGCTAGGCGGGCTGTCTCTACAAATGAAAGACTTAGCATCTGGACGCGATCCAAGAGAAATGTTTGATAACGAAGGACTGCCAATTTTCGATGATAAATTTCTAAGTGCTGCCTTTATGCAGGGTGGCGGGCTTGGAATATTTGGCGACCTTGTATTTAGTGATCATACACGATTTGGGCAAACATTTACTGAAACCGTTCTTGGCCCAAAATTCGGCATGGTAAACGATACAGCCAAGCTGATCCAAGTTAGTGCAGGTGGAATTCATGATGCCGTAGCAAGCGGGCAAACAAACGTACTTGGTGATCTTGTTCAATATGTAGATAGGTATACCCCAGATGTATGGCAAACACATCTTTTTATGAATGCTTTTTTCGATCAAATGGAACTACTGGCCGACCCCAAAGCCGCCAAACGATTCAACCGACAAACCCGCAAGCGCCGCAATGACTTTGACCAGGAATACTGGTGGAAACCGGGCGAAATAGCACCAGACAGAGCGCCCGATTTAGGGGCTGCTATACCGGAGTAATACATGTCACAAGGCTACCCTATACAGCAGGCGCTGGAGGATTTCGAGGAGCTTTGCTTTAAACTGGCCAAAGCCATACAGGTCGAGGCTGATCCAGCAAATCTTCCATACCAAGATATTCCGCCAGCCGAAAGAACTGCCGATATGCAGAAGGATATTTATTGGTCCAGAAAGAACGCCGCCGCCGCATACAGCCTGCTCAACAAAACCCAATGGTTTTTGGACCACCTTCGCTCACAGGCCGATAGGTTACCGGTGGGCGCACAAACACCGCAGAGAGACGTACACAAACAGATGGCATTGAAGCGAGAAATAGAAGAATTGGCGGCGCTTACGGCGGATGAGTATGGTTACAAAGTGCAATGAAATTGCAAATTATGACGAACAAACACAAAAAGAATCGTTCATTTGCTTTTTCCTTTGCTGGGCAAAACATCAAGGCTGGGATGTTCCTGGCATACATCTGGCTATGTGCCGATTTCTACAGAATCGTGGCCGCCTCGCCGTGCTTATGGTGTTTCGTGGCTGTGGCAAATCAACACTGCTTGCGGTCTATAATGCCTGGGCATTCTGGGTAGACCCAACCCATCGAATATTGCACCAAGGTGATCAGGACGGCACTGCATTCAAGACCAGCCGTGACACTAAGAATGTCCTGCTTCGCCACCCCATTACCAGTCAATACTTCACGGAAACAAAAGGCGATATATCTTTCTGGTGGACACTGCAAGGCTACGACAAAGACCCACGCAACCCCAACTTACAAGCCGCTGGCATACTTTCTAATATCACATCTTCGCGCGCCGATGAGATCCAAAATGATGATGTTGAGGTGCAGAAAAATGTAGAAAAGGAAGAGCAGCGCGATAAGCTCAGGCACCGGCTAAGCGAGCAAATACACATTGCTGT
>CBFHUY010000152.1:0-4138 GCA_965658885.1 Hydrogenovibrio sp. | reverse complement strand
AAGATGACAAACATCCCCATTGCCAGTCCGCCAACCCAAGCACTCCAGACGATCACTTCCATATTAATTCCTTAATTCCCATGCAACACTAATATATTGTATCAAGCTGTATCCATCCGTCACCGGAATTGTCTCAAGTGCTTTTGAAAACACGTCAAAATTGAATACAGTTTATTATTATAGATGAAGCTATATTCTCGTTGATATCGCAACCCCTGTCAAAAAGAGGATTTTTGTTAGTCAATAAAAACCTTTTATCCCCTATAAGCCATGCCTATCATATTTACAAACCCTAAAGCCTAAACAGAAAAAACCTTATGAACCAGTTGAAACAACTGTCGTGATGTCGATTGGTTTTAATTTTGTACAAAAAAGCATATTATATCGGCACAATAGTTTGTAATACCCCTGAATAAAACAACAATAAATGACCAGGCCTGGTCATTTTTGGGTTCACTTTGAATGAAATTGGATAAACCATGTATAAAATTCTGTTAGTTGAAGATGAGCATTTATTAGTTGAGAATCTCAAAACCAACCTCACGAAAAAAGACTATGTTGTCGACATTGCTTTAGATGGCGAAGAAGCGCTCTATCTATTAGAGGAATTTGAGTATGATTTAATCATTCTTGATCTTGGGTTACCAAAACTATCTGGGTTATCGGTTTTAGAGCATATTCGTTCCGAACAAAATGCCACCCCTGTGCTGATCTTAACTGCTCGAAACAGCTGGCAAGAACGGGTCGACGGTCTCAAGAAAGGCGCCGATGACTATCTTGGAAAACCTTTCCATTTTGAAGAACTGTTGGCCAGAATTGAAGTCTTGCTCAAGCGCAACCTCCATGCTGTGGACAATCTTTTGACCCATGGTATTGCCCAACTCAACTTAAACAGTCGTTCTTTAAAAGTGGGTGACAACTGCTTTCAGTTAACCAAAAATGAGTTTATTCTCATCAAACTATTTTTGTCAAACCCGACCAAAATTTTTTCCAAAGAATCGCTTATCCAACGCCTAGGGGATCAGGATCATGAACGCGACTTAAATTTGATTGAAGTTTATATTCATAAACTCCGTCAGTATTTAGGTAAAAAATCGATTGAAACACTCAGAGGACAAGGCTATCGCCTCAGTGAAACGGCTTTAGAGGAAGCGGCTCCTTGAATTCAATTGAGATTCGACTTAATCGCAACCTGACCGCCAGCTTGTTGCTGATCTTTGTCGGATTTTGGTGGGTGTCAGTGATGACGATTCATCAAATCACTGAAGATTATCTGCTCACTCGGTTGGCACACGATTCGGTTTCCATTGAAAAACACCTCCGAACCCATACCCATGAAAACGCCTATCCTCAAATCAATTACAGTAGCATCAGCCCAATTTATGATGAAAAATATTCCGGACATTATTTTGTTATCGAATATAAAGACAAAATTATTGAGTCTAACTCTTTAGCCGATTTTTCGCTGTTTCTTAAAGTCTCACCACACTTAATCAGCCACTATGAAACCAAAGGACCGGTTGAAGCCAATCTGTTTGTTTATCGCTATAAAACCGAATATCGCAATGCGCCCTTGGTTATTTATATTGCCGAAAACAATAACCCCATGAAACAAACCTTAATCTACTTCGATATCTTAATCGGCATTTTTGCCGTTCTGGCTTTGTTTTTAATCTACTGGCAGCAGCGATTTATATTACGCAAAGGCTTTAAACAACTTGAACCGATTCATGAAGCACTGGAAAAACTGCACACTGGCGAAGCAGTACAACTGGAAGTATCGGACTATCCCATTGAAGTGGCCGAATTGATAGACAACTTAAACCAGGCACTACAAAGTGCCAGCCGCCAATTACAACGGTCGCGCCAGTCCAATGCCAACTTAGCACACAGTTTAAAAACGCCACTTAATTTAATCTATCAATTGTTAAATGATCCCGCATTTAACGACTACCCTGAATTAAGAGAAACACTGCAACAACAGGCCGAACGCATTTATGCACGTGTGGAAAGTGAATTAAAACGCGCACGCTTGGCTGCACACGCCCATTCAGTTCAACCGTTTGACTTGAAAACCCACCTTCCCGATTTAATTGACACCCTTAAACAACTCTATCCTCATAAACACTTCCATGTGCCCACTTTTACCGATAAAGCGCCCCCGCCGTTAGCCATCGAAAAAGAAGATGGATTCGAGTTATTGGGCAATTTACTCGACAATGCCACCAAATTCAGCCGTGACAATGTCTATTTAACCATTCACCAACAGCGTAACCCTGAAAACAAAGCGGAATTCATTACTTATATTGATATTGAGGATGATGGTAAAGGCGTCCCTGATGAACAACTTGGAACCATTCAAGATCGAGGCCACCGATTAGATGAATCCATTTCTGGTCATGGGATTGGACTATCAATTGTCAAACAAATTGCGGAAGCCTATGAGTTTGAAATTTCTTTCGAACATTCTAAGTATGGTGGCTTACGAGTACGCTTAAAACTCATACAGTCAAATTAAGCCGATCACTCAAACGATTATGACATCGATTTTCATTTACACTTTTACTTGGGCATCTCTATAAAATTATTTTATCTTTTTGCCTTTTCTTAAGGTTCAGTTAAGGTTTGGTTTTTACCATGCGTTGACTAAAATTAGAGATCCATAATATCATGATGAAATATTTAGTCCTATTTGCCAGTTTACTGACACTGTCATCGTCAGCTTGGGCACTTTCTTATAGTGACCTTTTACCCTCAGTCATCAACAAGATTCCACAAAAAAATCAAGGGATTAGTTATCAATCCTTAGCCAAGGCCAATCAAAAATATGCCAATAGCTGGATTGCGGGGGATGTTGAGTTGAACCTTCGTCACGAAAACGCAGGCATCATCGGTAATCAATCTGACAATTCATGGGAATTTGGCGCTCGGATGCCCATCTGGAAGTCGGGACAAGCCGATAGCCTTGATCAACTCGGATCAACCTATCAAGTTTTAGCAGAACTTTCCAACCAAACTTTGCGTTTATCGGCTTCGGGAAAGCTGCGCCAACTTGTTTGGGCCTATCAAAAAGCACAGGTTCAACTGACATTTGCCGAGCAAAACCTAGCGCAGACCCAATCGCTCGTCAATTTTATTACGCAAAAGGTGAATGCGGGAGAGAGCCCTCGATTTGATTTATTGATGGCACAAAAATCGATGATGCAGTTCCAACAAACCCTGTCCCAACAGCAAGCTAATTTCGCCATTGCCAAACAAAACTTGATTCGCTGGACAGGCCAAGAAAAACTACCAACACCCATTGCGGAAAAACCTGTGAAAATGGTCAGTGCACATCCGCAAAGTGAATTCAACCGTTCACTGGTTGCGATTGAAAAAGCCAGACTTAACTTAACAAAAGCCCAAAAAAGTGCCAATCCTTCGCTATTTATTGGCTCTCGAAATGACGCCGCCAGTGATGGCTCTGCGGACAAACAATTTTTAATTGCAGAAATTTCTTTACCGCTCGGACTGGATCCAAGTGCTGACTCACGCGCCTCAGAGCAACAGCAGTTACTGGCAGCTGCTCAAATGCAACAAGCAGAAACTGAACAACGCCTCGCACTCGCTATTTTACAAGCGGAAAAGAATCTACAGGCTGCAAAAGAAATTGAAAAGCTCGCACAACAACAAATCGGGCTCTCAGAAGAAGCCATGTTACTTGCTGAAACAGCTTACCAACAAGGTGAGACCACGATTCAGGCATTACTACTGGCAAAAAAACAATTTTTTGACGACCAGCTCAACAATGAATTAGCCAAATTGAACCATTTAGAAGCCATCGCCAACCTCAACCAAGCTCAAGGAGTGATCTTAGAATGAAACCCACCGTGCACTTATTTGCAACCCATTTCCTAAAAACCGTTACGCTGAGTCTCGGTTTTTGCGCTTCATTCTCCTCTTTTGCTTTGGCTGGCCAAACTGTACAAATTTCGACTGAAAATCAACAGCATCTGGGGATTGAATCCGTTGCCACAACACAAGTATCCACTTATCCAAGCCGAGCCTATACAGGTCAGACGGTAGTGCCTTTGGATCAAGCTTATTTGGTGACTGCCCCCTTATCAGGCCTGGTCACAAAAATCGTCCATTTCCACGG
>CBFHUY010000151.1:0-4195 GCA_965658885.1 Hydrogenovibrio sp. | reverse complement strand
CCCACTTGATCATCTTCTTTCATTTGGGTTGCAGACTTACCTCTGCCACCGCGTTTTTGTGCTTGGTAATCGGATAATGGTTGCGTCTTGATGTAACCATCTTGAGACAAGGTCACAATACGGTCTTCGACGGCAATTAAATCTTCAGCATCCAAATCTTGGTAAGAATGATCGATTTCTGTGCGGCGTTTATCGCCAAAAGTTTCAATCACTTCCAGCAGTTCTTCACGAACCACTTCAGTTAATCGATCTGGGTTTCGAAGAATTTCCAAGTATTCAGCTATTTTTAAGACCAATTCACGATATTCAGCAATAATTTTGTCTTGTTCTAAGCCGGTTAAACGATGTAAGCGCATTTCTAATATGGCTTGTGCTTGAGTTGGCGAGAGTTTATATCTCGCTTCGCCCGTCGCGCCATAACCTTCTGGTAAATCTTCAGGGCGCACATCTTTCATATCCACTTTTTCAAGCAAATCGGCCAAGTTACCAATCACCCAGTCTTTTTCCAGCATGCGCTCTTTGGCGACAACTGGACTTGGAGAGGATTTGATCAGTTCAATCATCTCATCAATATTATTGAGCGCTAGCGTCAAACCTTCTAATAAATGTGCTTTTTCACGTGCCTTGCGCAAATCATAAATAGTACGACGGGTAACCACTTCACGCCGATGACGTAAAAACGCTTCCAAAATCTCTTTCAAATTAAGAAGCTTAGGCTGACCATTAATCAAGGCCACCATATTGATACCAAACACGGTTTGCATGGTCGTTTGCTTATAGAGGTTATTGATGAGTACCTCAGGGACTTCACCTCTACGCACTTCAATAACGATACGCATCCCATCTTTATCAGATTCATCTCTTAAAGCAGAAATACCTTCAATCTTCTTTTCTTTAACCAGTTCTGCAATGCGCTCTATCAGTTTCGCCTTATTCACTTGGTATGGAATTTCGTGGACAATAATGGATGCCTTGCCCTTCGCATCCATTTCGACACTGGTACGTGCACGCATTTGCACACGACCGCGCCCGGTTTCATAGGCTTCTCGAATCCCCTTTGTGCCATTAATAATGCCATAGGTTGGGAAATCCGGTCCCGGAAGATATTCCATTAAATCTGAGATGCCCAAATCAGGATTATCAATCAAAGCCACGCAGGCATTAATGGTTTCATTTAGGTTATGGGGCGGAATATTGGTCGCCATCCCCACCGCAATACCAGAAGAACCATTGACTAATAGATTCGGTACACGAGTGGGTAAAACATCCGGTTCAGATTCAGACCCATCATAGTTAGGCGTGAAGTTAACCGTTTCTTTGTCGAGATCTGCGAGTAGTTCATGTGCGATTTTTGCCATACGGACTTCGGTATAACGCATCGCGGCGGGAGAGTCACCATCAATTGACCCAAAGTTCCCCTGACCATCAACCAGCATATATCGTAATGAAAAAGGTTGAGCCATACGAACAATGGTGTCATAAACCGCCGTATCGCCATGTGGGTGGTATTTACCTATCACGTCCCCGACAATACGAGCGGACTTTTTGTAAGGCTTATTCCATGAATTCCCCAACTCATTCATTGCGTATAAGACTCGGCGATGAACCGGCTTCAAACCGTCTCTTACATCTGGCAATGCCCGTCCAACAATAACACTCATCGCATAACTCAGATAAGATTGTTGCATCTCATCTTCTAATGAGATCGATAAAATTTCTCTCGCAAACTCTGACATAGAATTACAGTTTTCTTTATTGTTAAAATTAGCTGAACATTATACCTCAAATCAATCAATTCTCTCTAGCAGTCTGGTGGATTAAAGCCAATTGACTACAAAAAAACACGATTTGGCCATTTTTTACCGACTTCTTAGTTAAATAGCAGGGCTATTTGCCTCATAATTGAGCAAAAAACTGTATCAAACCAGTCCTTTCCACTTCAATCATTCTATTCGACAGACTGCTCGATTTAACAAGGTTTGAGCAAAAGAAATCAAGATATTGCTATAATGCCTTTCAAGTAAATGCACCCTAATATAAAACAATGAGTAAAGCCATGCAAAATGCCAACGCGTCAACGGAAACCCAGAAGCGCCAAAATGCCGATCCGTCCGAGCTCGAAAATTTCAACCAACTCGCACATACTTGGTGGGATGAGTCAGGTCAATTTGGCGCTTTGCATAAAATAAATCCGATTCGAATTGACTTTATAAAACAGCATCACTCCATTGAAAAAAAGCTTGTTTTAGATATTGGATGTGGCGGTGGCATTTTATCCGAAGCCTTAGCAAGCGTTGGCGGCAAAGTAACTGGAATCGACCTTGCAGATGAAGTATTGACCATCGCCAAACTCCACAGTTTGGAATCCGGAACCCCCGTTAATTATGTACTTGAAAGTGCAGAACAGCACGCGCAGCAACACCCTAATCAGTACGACATTATTACCTGTATGGAAATGTTAGAACATGTTCCTGATCCCAGTGCCATTATTGAAGCGGCAGCACACATGGTCAAGCCAGGCGGCTGGGTATTCTTATCGACCTTAAACCGGAATCTCAAGTCCTATCTATTGGCAATTGTCGGTGCAGAACAGCTATTCAACTTAGTACCCAAAGGCACCCATAATCATCAAAAATTTATTCAGCCAGCGGAAATAGACAGTATGGCAAGGCAGGCAGGTTTGATATTAAAACAAGGTTCCGGCATTGACTTTTCACCCTTTTCTGCACCACGACTCAGTGATTCTCTAGCGGTTAATTATTTACTGGCTTACCAAAAACCCAATGACAAATCACATTAAGAATCATCACTCTGAGAATTAAGGCTTTTAAAAAATATTATGTCAATTAACTGTATTCTGTTTGATTTAGACGGAACCCTCTTAGATACATCCTATGATTTTGCCTATGCGCTGAATCAAGTCTGCCAGCACTTTAACCAACCCGAAGTCCCCTTTACAACCTTACGCCAAATAGTTTCTCAAGGTGGGTTAGCCATGACACAGTTAGCTTTCCCGCATCTATCGGGTAATGAACTGGAGCATAAACGACAATTTTTCTTGAAATGCTACCATGATAATATTGATCACCATACGCGGATTTTTCCGGGGTTAGAAACCGGACTTTCCAGCTTGGCTCAGGCCGATTTTCCCTGGGGCATTGTGACCAATAAACCCGGCTGGTTAACCGAACGTTTATTATCCAATATCCACTTTCCTTCCCCCCCAAGAGCCATTGTTGCCGGTGATACCCTTGATGTACGAAAGCCGCATCCGCAACCTCTATGGTTAGCAGCCGAACAATGCGGAGTTGAGCCAAATCAATGTTTATATATTGGTGACCACCCAAGAGATATTGAAGCAGGGAAAAATGCCGGAATGAAAACCGCTGCCGCCTTGTTTGGTTATATTCCAGAAAACACGATGATCCATGATTGGCAAGCCGATTATGTCTTTTCCACCCCTATTGAAATCAGTCACTTTATACGGGATTTAATATGACAACACAAAAAACCTATTTGATAACTGGCGCAGGCCAGGGACTTGGGCGTAGCCTCGCGCTGAATTTGGCACAAACAGCCTGCCAAATCATTCTACTAGATAAAGACTTGGGGGCACTCAATCGCGTCTATGATGAAATCACTCAATCAGAACAACTGCCCGCCGAACCCAGCTTATATCCGATTGATTTGTTAGGGGCTAATATTGACCACTATCGTGAACTCACCGAAACCCTACAAAAGTCATTTGGTCAACTTGACGGGGTATTTCTCAATGCAGCTAGCCACCCTGCTTTCACGCCAATCCAACACTTTGACATGGCACAATGGTATGAAGTTTTACACACCAATCTAAATGCTAACTTTCACCTGATTCAACAAACCTTACCTTTATTAACCGGCAGTGAAAACCCTTTTTTAGTCGCTGTTTTAGACAGCAGTATTGATGAACATCCTGCCTATTATGGTGCCTATGGCGTTGCCAAAGCAGGTCTAGAACAATTAATGAAAAGTGTTGCGGCTGAAATGCCAAACAGTGGTATTCAATTCTATAACGCAAAACTGGGGCCTTTTCAGTCAAAGACTCGATCCATTTTATTTCCGAGTGAAGACCCAACCGAATTGCCAACCAGCGACCAACAAGCACAGGCATTACTCAACCTCGTGCAAGAAGGACTTGCTTCAGAGCACATCCATA
>CBFHUY010000150.1:0-4201 GCA_965658885.1 Hydrogenovibrio sp. | reverse complement strand
CAGTAGCGAAGTGATCGCACTAAAAGAAGCCATTCACAATCATGAATTGAGACTCCACTATCAGCCCAAGGTCAATTTAAAAACGGGCAAACTTTATGGTTTAGAAGCCCTCATTCGCTGGCAACATCCCGACAAAGGTCTACTCCAGCCAAATGATTTTGTCCATTTAATACAAACCCCCGAATTGGCCTTCGAAGCCGGTTTTTGGGTCATTGAAGCCGCATTAAAACAAATGCTGGCGTGGAAAAAACAAGGCAAACAACTTCCTGTGAGCGTCAATATTGATGGCGTACTGTTACTTGACCACCGCTTTTCTAACCACTTGCAAGCGGTATTGGAAAAATATCACCAAATTCCGCCCAGCTTCCTCACTTTTGAAATTTTGGAAACCTCTGCCATAGAAGACATTGTCAGCACCACCAATGTCATGAAACAGTGTACGGCAATGGGCATCCAATTTTCGATTGATGATTTCGGCACGGGTTATGCCTCGCTGACCTACCTCAAAACCTTACCGGTTCATGAAATTAAAGCCGATTTGAGTTTTGTCAAAGATCTGCAAACCGACCCGCAAAGTTTGTCTATTATGGAAAGTATTATCGGCATGGGGAACGCATTTAATTTAAATGTGGTGGCCGAGGGAGTGGAAACAGAATATGTCGCCAACCTCTTATTAAAACTAGGCTACGAATTAGTTCAAGGGTATCAAATCAGCCGACCCATTCCGGCTAATCAAGTCCTCAACTGGCTTAACCAGTGGCAAACCAAACCCCAGTGGCAAACCATGTCTCACGCCACGGAAGATGAATTGGTATTTATTACCGCTGCGATTGAACACCGTGCCTGGATTAACCAAATCGAATTCTTCTTAACCGACAGAGCAGATTGGCCTCCCGAAATGGATGGTAACAAGTGTCGATTCTCTCATTGGTTAAACCAAAAAGAAGCCATGAGCCGATTACCCGCTGAACAATTCAACCATGTACAAAGCATCCATACTCAAATTCATGAGCTGGGTCAGCACTTGATAAGTGAAAAGCTAAAAGGGAACCATCACAATGCCAAAAAAGGGTTAGAGCAGCTTCATGAGCTCAAGTCGGAACTATTAGAAAATATCGATTACTCGAAGTTATCTTACCATTAACCCGATCCAAACCCGTTAAGACTAAGGCGCTAACCGTTTTTTCAACCACCCTTGTTCGGCGTCTTGCCACTCATAGCATATCCGATCATGTAACCGGTTATCGCCCCCTTGCCAAAATTCGATTTGGTGCGGCACCACACGATAGCCGCCCCAAAAATCCGGAAACGGCACCTCTCCCGACTGAAATTTTTGTTTCATTTTTTCAAACTGACTCAACAACACTTGTTTAGAGGAGACCACCTCACTTTGTTGACTGACCCAAGCACCGATTTGACTGCCTTTTGGTCGGCTGGCAAAATACTTCATCGATTGTGCCAATGAAATTTTTTCCGCTTTTCCCAATACCTTCACTTGGCGCTCTAACGCCAACCACGGAAACAACAGCGCCACGTTTGGATTCTGTGCAATCTGCTTGGATTTTTCACTTTGATAGTTCGTAAAAAACACAAAGCCCTCTGTATCAAACTGTTTTAACAAGACGGTTCGTAAACTCGGCTGACCCTGCGTATCCACGGTTGCTAAGCTCATGGCATTCGGCTCTAATAAATCCGCCTCTTGCGCCTGCTTAAACCAAATTTCAAATTGTTTAAAGGGATTCTCGGCGCTATTGTCTTCATCCAACCCACCCTTTAAATAGCGTTGCCGAAGTTCAGCCAAATCTAAAAATGTTGAATCACTCACGCCTATTCTCCTATTTCACGAGACGCTGCCGCTCGTTGCAAAAAACGATCTAATTGATTGGCAAATGCCTGACGATCTCGTTGGTTCAAAGGGGGTGGCCCACCGGTATTCACACCACTGGAACGCACCGCATCCATAAAGTTTCTCACAGTGAGTCTCGCTTGAATATTATCCAACGTATAGAGTTCACCTCTGGGATTCAATGCCGTTGCGCCCTTGGCAATCGCTTCTGACGCTAGCGGAATATCCGCCGTAATCAATAAATCGCCCGCTGCAATTCGCTTCACAATCGCATTGTCAGCCACATCAAACCCTTGCCCGACCTGCAAAAAATCAATCCAGTGCTGCTTCGGTAATCGCATCGCATGGTTCGCCACCAAGGTCATCGGAATCCGCGTACGCTGCGAGGCCTTAAACAAAATCTCTTTAATCACCACCGGACAGGCATCGGCATCCACCCATATTTTCATAGTGTATTTATCTCTTTAATTTAACAATTTTACCCAGGCCTGGTCAAAACGCTCGCTATTCAGACACTCTCTAGGTTGCGAAGATGGGTTAAAAATTCAAATCCATACCGGGCGAGTTTACGCTCACCTACCCCGTTAATCGCCAAAAGATCGCCATCGGTTTGCGGTCGTTTTTTCACCATTTCAATCAGCACCGCATCACCAAACACTTGATAGGCCGGTCTTTCTTCACTGTCGGCGATTTCCTTACGGAGCTGCCTTAATTCTTCAAAGGCTTGACGCTCGTATGCCGTTAACTCAGCCTTATCCTGCTTAGCACCAGATCGCTTAAGTGATGTCAAAGTATTCCGTGGTGAAGCCAATTGCAAACTGACTTGGCCTTTTAACACTTCTCCCGCCTTCGCCGTCAGCCTTAACACCGAATAGTGTTGGATATCTTGACGCAAATACCCCAAATGAATCAACTGGCGAAAAACCGACTCCCACTGGGTTGCCGACAAGTGCTTACCAATGCCATAGGTACTCAATTGCTGATGGTTCGATAATCGAATTCGCTCATGCTCTAAACCACGCAACACATCAATCACATACCGCATGCCATAGGATTCCTGCAACCGATAGACACACGATAACGCTTTTTGTGCTTCGGTGGTACCATCGTAAAACTTCGGCGGACTCAGGCAGACATCACAATTGCCACAATTCTGCTCCAGCGATTCTCCGAAATAATGCAATAACACCTTGCGACGGCAAGTCATCGCCTCGGCAAATTGCACCATCGCTTCTAATTTATGCGCTTCAATACGCTGTTGCGCTTCATTCGGATTTTGGTTGACAAAATATCGTGCGGTATTCACATCCTGTGCGCCATACAATAATAACGCTTCCGAAGGCAAGCCGTCTCTCCCCGCCCGTCCGGTTTCTTGATAATAGCCTTCAATGTTTTTGGGTAAATCATAATGCACCACAAAACGCACATTGGGCTTATCTATACCCATCCCAAATGCAACCGTGGCAACGACAATGGAGACTTCATCACGCATAAATTGCTGATGAACACTGTGCCGAATCTCCGAAGGCAAGCCGGCATGGTAGGCTTTAGCACGAAACCCCGATTGTTGCAGTTTTTGCGCCACTTCTTCAACCCGTTTTCGGCTCAAGCAATAAACAATACCGCTTTGATCCGCAACCGCTTGGTCATTTAAAAACGTCAACAATTGTTGCATGGGTTGGTGCTTTTCAGCCACACGATAGCGAATATTAGGACGATCAAAGCCGCTGATATGCACTTGGGGTTGCTGCAATTGTAACCGGTGCAAAATATCCTGACGCGTGACCTCATCCGCCGTGGCGGTCAGCGCCATAAAAGGCACTTGTGCAAAAGCTTGGCGTAAACTCCCGATTTGACTGTATTCGGGACGAAAGTCATGCCCCCATTGCGACACACAATGGGCTTCATCAATCGCAAACAAAGCAATTGGCAGCTGCTGCAATTGCTTGAAAAAGGTTTCATTCAATAACCGCTCTGGCGACACATACAGCAAGTCTAATTGGCCGGTATGCAGTTGCATCAATACCTGATCGGCGGCTTCAAAATCCAAAGTAGAATTATAGTAAGCGGCTTTGACACCATAGGCTTTCAGCGCACTGACCTGGTCTTGCATCAGGGCAATTAATGGTGAGATGACAATGGCCGTACCGGGTAACATCAGTGCCGGAATTTGATAACAGAGCGACTTACCGCCACCGGTTGGCATCAACACAAAGCAATCTTGTCCGGCCAGCAAATCTTCAATCACCGCCTGCTGATGCGCACGAAAGGTTTGGTAACCAAACACCGATTGTAAAACCGCCAAGGCATTTTCCGACGGCTTAGATTGATTCATCAAATCGGCATTATCCATCT
>CBFHUY010000149.1:4014-4288 GCA_965658885.1 Hydrogenovibrio sp. | reverse complement strand
TTGACGCCTCTGAATTAAGCGGTTTTTATCAGGATTTATGTTCGGACATCAACCACCTGATGGATAGCCTGCAAGGCACCTTACGCGACATTTCGATTTTAATCGGCGGATTACCAGCCAAGAACCTGACACTCAAACCTCAAGGCACCCACTCCGGACAATACGGCTGGACGTTAAAAAGCCTTTCCTATGGAATTGAATCTCTGCGCCAAGATTTTTGTAAGGTGAGTGGGCTGGCCGATGATGTTTTCCAATCAGCCAAACACGTTTCCAA
>CBFHUY010000149.1:0-4004 GCA_965658885.1 Hydrogenovibrio sp. | reverse complement strand
TGCCATCCAAGCACAAGAAACCGAGCTGCATAAAACATCACGCGCTATGCGCCAACTGACAGAAAAGGTTAATGCAACGACAGAACAAGCCCATGCATCCAATCAGCTAGCAATGGAAACCCAAAAAGGCGTTTCAGAAGGGAATGCCAATATGCAAGAAGCCATACAAGCAATGGGCGAAATCAGTGCGGTAAGTGAACAAATTACAGGGATTGTTTCGTTAATCGACAATATCGCCTTCCAAACCAACCTTTTGGCGCTGAATGCGGCCGTTGAAGCAGCACGCGCCGGTGATCATGGACGAGGCTTTGCAGTCGTGGCAGGCGAAGTGCGTTCTTTGGCGCAAAAATCAGCAGATGCCGCCCGTGAAATCACCCAATTAATTGATACCACCACCGACAAAATTCAACACGGTACCGAAAAGGTTGAAACCACTGGCAAATCTTTATCTCTGATTATTGATCAAGTTACCCATATGACGGACAACATTGCGCAAATTACAGCCAATGCTCAAGAACAGTCACAGCAAATCAAAGAAGTAAACCAATCAATCCATAGTCTGAATGCCAGTGCTGAAAAAAGTTCAACCCTGGTAATGGAAAACTCTTCACTTGCTGACTATTTAAGTGAAGTAGCTACCAACATGGATAATTTAGTCGGCACCTTTGAGTTGGGTGACTGCAATGAAACTAGCCAAGTTGCTAACCAACAAGAAAATGCACACTTGGTATTAGTGGTTGATGACAATATTTCAAACCAAAAAGTGGCTTTAATGATGCTGAAAAAAATGGGCTACGCAACTCGATCCGCTAACAATGGCCGAGAAGCCATTGCGCAAGTCCAGCGTTACCAGCCGAATGCCATTTTAATGGATATTGAAATGCCGGTTATGAACGGTATTGATGCGACCAAAGAACTGAGAAAACAAGGCTACAAAGCACCCATTATTGCCTTCACTGGACATGGTGAAGATTTTGATGAGAAACTGCATGATGCGGGCATGAAAGAAATCATTCATAAGCCAGTTAACTTTAATAAACTTCAAGAAACAATGCATAGAGCTGGGTGCAGACCAAATGAAGAGAGGTCTGAGCTCAAAATAGAGCATCGCCAAAAATTAATCGAAACCAATCCGCTTGCCCAACAATTCGCGACCATGATTACTGCCCACCTTGGCTGGAAGGCAAAAATTCGGAGCTTTATTGATGGTGCAGACATTGGTGTCACTTATGATACGGCCATTGACCATACCGCTTGTGTTCTAGGTAAATGGTACTATGGGCCTGAAGGTCAAAAATTGATGCACTTGCCCTTAATGCAAAAGTTGGGTGAAGAGCATGTTGAAATGCATGCTTTAATCCGTGTCATTATGGATGCTTTTGAAATTGATGATTATGAAACCATGGAAAATGCTGTCAATAACCTGGACAACCAAAGCGACAAGGTCGTTGAACTGTTGAATGAATTAATTGACACGGCTTCTGAAGCCTAAGACTTTACTTGGTATTTTTACGCGCAAGCAGCCAATATGGTTGCTTTCCTCTCCCTATTCTTCCGGTTTGTTTGATAGACAGTCTCTAGGCTTTTAGCTATAATCAGACAGATAAGATCCTGTTTTACAAAAAAAATCTATCTATTTAATTAGAACATCCTTCCATCCATTTCATTACAAAGCCTAACAACTATGCGACAGAACATCTCCATTACCCAAAACGAATACCACCTGCCTGAAGGTAGTGTTTTAGTTTCTAAAACGGATTTACAAGGTAGTATCACTTATGCGAACGAAGATTTCGTAGAAGCCAGTGGTTACGATTACGATGAGTTAATTGGAAAACCTCACAATATTCTGCGTCATCCAGATGTGCCAAAATCCGTTTTTGCTGATTTTTGGAAGACGATTCAATCAGGTCGTCCTTGGAATCAAATTGTCAAAAACCGACGTAAAAATGGTGATTTCTATTGGGTTGAGGCCAATGCCACCCCGATTTTTGAAAATGGCAAAATTACGGGCTATATGAGTGTTCGTAGAGCCGCCACCAATAGCCAAAAAAAGGCTGCCGCTCAAGCATATCAAGCGATTGCCAAAAACCAACTCTCTTTGACCAACGGTCAACCCAATAGTTTTTTGAAGCGTTTCAATGTCATGGCGCATTGGCCCCCTCTATTAACACTTATTCCTGCAACGGTATTAGCCTTATTTGATAAAGCTTTTCCCGATCTTGGCGTGATCAGCGACTACATCAAAATCGTTAATATTATTCTAATTATTTTTTCAACGCTTCATGTCATGTATTTTATTTACCGCATTAAAGATTCCATAAAAGTGGTGGACGAAATTGCCAATAATAACTTATCGGCAGACATTAATACCCACGGTGGTAATATTGCAGGGCAGCTCAATCGACGATTGAAGTCGATGCAAATCCGTATGCAAGCGCAACAAAATGAAATCCTGTATGAGGAAAAACTGAACACCCGATTGAAAGCAGCACTCAATGATATTCAAACCAATATTCTATTAATTGATCATAATCATACAATTGTGTATACCAATCAAGCTTTGAATGATTTCCTCAAGCCACTAGAACCTAAACTCCAACAAGCCTTAGATGATTCTCAACCTTTACAACTGCTTGGAAAAAACATCAGTCATCTCTTCAGTCAAAATCCGGAAGCTTTAGATGCTTGTTTGAACTTAACAGCCAAACAAATCCTCAATCTCAATTTCTTTGGTTCTGAAGTGCAACTAATGTTGTTGCCCATTTTTAATGCCGCTAATGAATCGATTGGAATGGTTATCGAATGGCAAGATATCTATCAAGAACTCTTTGTTCAAGACAGCATTAAAAATTTGGTATTGGATGCCAGCTCGGGTCGGCTCCATGCTCGTTTGGATGCATCACAATTAACCGGTTTCTATAAAGACCTTTGTGTTGATATTAACCACTTAATGAATAATTTACAGGACACCTTAAAAGACATTTCAGTTCTAATTGGTGGCTTGCCTGCTAAAAACCTGACCTTAAAACCCAACAAAACCCATTCAGGACAATATGGCTGGACACTCAAAACACTTGCAAGCGGCATTGAATTTCTCAGACAAGACTTTTGTAAGGTGAATGGACTGGCTGAGGATGTTTATGAATCGGCTAACCATGTTGCTGCGAGTAACCAGGAACTGATAGACGCCATTAAAACGCAAGAATCAGAGTTGCAGAAAACCTCTCAAGCAATGCGTTTGTTAACGGAAAAAGTCAATGCAACTGCCGACCAAGCACAAGCCTCTAACACTCTCGCGCAGCAAACCCAACAAGGGGTTACCGAAGGCAATGCCAATATGCAGGAAGCCATTGCGGCAATGAGTGAGATAAGCAATGTCAGTGAACAAATTACCGGCATTGTTTCCCTAATCGATAATATTGCTTTCCAAACCAACTTACTGGCATTGAATGCAGCAGTAGAAGCGGCTAGAGCGGGAGATCACGGACGAGGGTTTGCTGTCGTGGCTGGCGAAGTGCGTCAATTAGCGCAAAAATCGGCAGAAGCGGCACGTGAAATCAAGACCCTAATTGATTCTACGTCAGAAAAGATTCAACAAGGCACACAAAAAGTCGAAGTAACCGGAGAATCCTTAACGGCCATTATCGAACAGGTCACCGAAATGACCGATAATATGAGCCTGATTTCAGAAAATGCACAGCAACAGTCTCAACAAATTTCAGATGTCAATCAGTCCATTCAAAGCCTCAATCAAACGGCCGAGAAAAGTGCGACCTTGGTCACCGAAAATGCCTCCCTCGCTGAATATTTGGGAGAAGTCGCTGCCAATATGGACAATCTGGTTGGCACCTTTGAACTGGGCGACTGTGATAAAACCGGACAGTCGACACAATTAGCCGATCAAAGCAGCTTGGTCTTGGTGGTGGATGATAATATTTCCAATCAAAAAGTCGCCGTCATGATGCTGAAGAAATTAGGCTATTTGTCGAAAGTGGCTAATA